>CAYQXG010000078.1:0-13771 GCA_964421525.1 uncultured Sangeribacter sp.
GTCTTTTCTTACGCTTGTGCGTAGCCATCTTGTGGCCTTTTCTTTTCTTTCCGCTTGGCATAATAATAAATATTTGATTTTATGATTTTAATAAAAAAAGTTTCTTGACTTGGTATAAATGGTTACTTAACCATATTGAGGAACACCTTTGATGGCTTGAAAGCAGGAATCTTATGCTCCGGAACCTTGATTGAGGTGTTTTTAGTAATATTTCTGGCAGTTTTCTCTTTACGGGTCTTGATAATGAAGCTTCCAAAGCCACGGAGATATACATTGCTGCCATCTGCCATAGTGTCTTTCATAACTTCCATGAAATTTTCCACTACTGCCATCACGGTGGATTTGTCTATTCCTGTATTGCGTGAAATTTCGTTGACGATTTCTGCCTTTGTCATTGCTACGAGTTTTTTGTAATTATTGTCATACGCAAACGCAAGAATAATAGGTCGTGAAAATACTGTCGCAATGCAGTTTTAACGACCATCTTTCATTTGCGAGTGCAAATATCGTGATTTTTTTTGAAATAATCACTATATCAAAGCCAAAAAATATAATTTATGTGCAAAATTTGTGCTATATTTGCAAAAAACTTGAGATTCATGTGCCCCAAATGGATATTCTTTGACCTTGACGACACTCTTTTTGATTTTTCATCTTCATCTCTAAAAGCGCTTAAATTGCTATGGGAAGAGAGAAAGGAGATCAACTCCATATTCAGTTCTGCTGAAGCCTTCATCGATGAGTATCACATTCACAATTCTAAAATGTGGAAGCTTCACGAAAGCGGCCGGATCACTGCTGACTTCCTGAAAGGAGAACGTTTTAGACTAACTATCGCTCCTGATAGAAACGACGACGAGATTGTCAGGTGTGCACATAAACTTAACGATCGTTATCTGTGGTTGCTTGGAGAGTGCGACACGACATGTCCCGGAGCAAAAGATTTGCTAAAGCATATATCAAGATATTCCTTGATTGGTGTGCTTACAAATGGCTTCACAGAAGTGCAATACCGAAAGCTTCGCTCAACAGGGCTTGACCGATACATCCAACGAATGGTCATCAGCGACGAAATCAGCATACAGAAACCTGACGCACGTATTTTCCGCTATGCTGAGCAGGAAACCGGAGCACAAGCAAAAGAAATTGTAATGATAGGCGACAACCCCGACAACGATATCCAGGGAGCCATCGACGCCGGTTGGAACGCAATATATTATGATAGAAAAGGAAAAGAATTCAGTTCTGATTCAAAACTCTATCTTGGCAAGACAAATGATTTATTGTCTTTATGTAATCTGTGGAACAACCTTTTTCAAATACCACAATAAGATAACTTCATATTTCACAGACAAACAACTCTTCAACTGAAAGTCAACCCGGAGATTGAGGAAAGGCGCGATTGTAAATTATCAGCATCGTCCTTTCTAATTGATAGGGTCATCGAGCAGGAATTATCAAATTGCTGGCTGATTACTTCAGCACCGGTAGTTTTGACAACTTTCATTACATCGTTCATAACTATGTAAGGGAAAGTAAAGGCAAACTTCTTTTGAACTATACATTCCTTTATGCCTGAATCTTCCAATGCGATAGAAGCTGCCTCTCTATATGCTGCAATCAATCCGGGAGTGCCAAGCTTTATTCCTCCGAAATATCTGACTACGCCAACTGCCACATCTGTCAGACCAAGAGAATTGATCTGTCCCAAAATCGGCTTACCTGCCGTCCCGGATGGTTCCCCATTGTCATTGGCTTGCCACTCTTTACTTTCAGGACCGACCACATAAGCCCAACAAACATGGCGGGCATCATGATATTCATTTTGCAAAGCCTTCAACTTCGTCTTCGCATCGTCGGCCGAAACCACATGATAAGCAAAAGACAGGAACCGGCTTTTCTTCTCCGTGAACTTGCCGGTTCCTTCTCTTTCTATCGTATAATAAACGTCAGCCATCGTTTAGCCAAACATATTGACAGCATCCTGCTGAGTCTTCGGATATAGAAGCATACCCGATGCAACCTCGGTTGCAACAGCTTCTCCTAAAGTCTCCTTCACGATTTCCAATGCCCATAATGTTGCACTCGAAGGACCATTAGCAGTGACATACTTACCGGAAACAACAACCTTATCAGGCTCATGAATACCTCCTTCAACTTTACCTTCAAAACCCGGATAGCATGTAAACTTCTCCCCTTTCAAGGCTCCAAGTTGTCCAAGCACTTCACCGGGAGCTGCACAAATAGCTGCCATTCGCCCGCATCCTGATTGGGACTGATTGTGAATAAGACCTTGCAACGGGGCAAATTCATATAGATTGGTTGCACCGGGAAGTCCTCCCGGGAAGATGAGCCATTCAGCATCTGTAAATATTGTACTGTCATAAAGCACATCAGCCACAACCATAATGTCATGAGCACCTTTAACTTGCAAAGATGCTGATATAGAAACCGTCTTCACCGGAATTCCTGCACGGCGAAGAATGTCGATTACGCTAATAGCCTCAATTTCCTCGAAGCCATCTGCCAAAAATACGAATGATTCCTTCATGATGTTCAAGATGTCAAGACTCTTGATGCCTCTATAGGCACCAAGAGTCATTATTAATTCTTTATATTAGTATAACAATAAATTATACATAGTTTATCATAAACTATGTATAATTTATAGTCGGCTGCGGATGTAAAAGTTAGAAAACGCCCTGAGCGTGCATAGCTTTAGCAACCTTTAGGAAACCGGCGGTGTTTGCGCCCTTTACGTAGTTGACATAACCATCGTCAGTCTTACCATATTTCACACACTGCTCATGAATGTCTTTCATGATCTCCTGAAGCTTCTGGTCAACTTCCTCAGCTGTCCATTTCATCTTCTGAGCATTCTGAGCCATCTCAAGACCGGAAACAGAAACGCCACCGGCATTTGCAGCCTTTCCGGGAGCATACAGAATCTTAGCCTTAATGAACTCGGCAACTGCCTCACGTGTGGATGGCATGTTTGCTCCCTCGCTCACTGCGAATGTACCACCTTCGATCAGAGCTTTTGCCTCCTCGCCGTTAATCTCATTTTGGGTTGCAGAAGGCATTGCTATGTCATACTTCATGAGAGTCCATGGACGCTTGCCACTGTGATAAGGAAGATTCTCATTGGCAGCATACTCACTGCAACGGCCGCGGAAATAAATCTTATGCTCAAACAAACAGTCGAACTGCTCCTGAGTCATTCCTTCAGGGAAGAGTACAGTTCCTTCGCTATCGCTCATCGACATAACCTTGGCACCGAGAGAAAGAAGTTTTTGTGCTGTGTAGAGAGCTACATTTCCTGAGCCGGAGATGGCAACTTTCTTGCCTTTAATATCTATGCCTTTTGTCTCAAGCATATTCAACAGGAAATAAACGTTGCCATAGCCAGTTGCTTCAGGGCGCATCAGTGAACCGCCGAAGTCAAGACCTTTTCCTGTGAATGTACCCGTAAACTCACGCTGCATTTTCTTATACCAGCCGAACATATAGCCAACCTCTCGGCCACCTACACCTATATCTCCTGCAGGGACGTCAGTGTCGGCTCCAATATGGCGTGAAAGTTCCTGCATGAAAGCTTGGCAGAAACGCATCACCTCCATGTCGCTCTTGCCACGTGGTGAGAAATCGCTACCGCCCTTTGCTCCACCCATTGCAAGAGTAGTGAGGGAGTTTTTGAATGTCTGCTCAAATGCAAGGAACTTAAGAATTGAAAGATTAACCGAGGAATGGAAACGGATTCCACCTTTATATGGGCCAATAGCATTGTTATGCTGAACACGATAGCCCATGTTGGTGCGCACTTTGCCCTGATCGTCAATCCAGGATACGCGGAATGAATATATTCTGTCTGGAATGCAAAGACGCTCGATAAGATTTACGTTCTCAAATGCGGGATACTCATTATAGACATCTTCAATAGATCCTATAACTTCTTCTACTGCCTGCAGATATTCCGGTTCATTAGGGAATCTGCGCTCAAGTTCTGCAAGAAATTCTTGTGCTTTCATCTTTTCACCTTTATTGTTGTTTGATAATATTTTTAAAAATCCATAAGCCGCCAAGGCTTCATTGTATAATTGAATTGCAAAGTTAGCAAATATTTTTCATTTTTGCAAACTTTATATCATTTTTCTTTCGAATCCACAAAACAAACAAAACAAATCATTCAAAAATTCAAGGAAACGCTCATTCGTCAAATCATTTTTCAATATGACTCTTGGAAATGTTATTTATTTTTGGTAACTTTGTTTCCTCAAACATCAAATTATCGCTACCATGTCTGACACTCGTCAAAAAAACAAAAATCTGTTGATAGCTTTCAGCATCTTATCCATTCTAACTATTTCTTGCATCATGTCAGGATGTATAAAAAATAAGTCTTGGCATAAAGAACAAGGAATGATATGGAACACCATGTGGCATGCTACTTATTATGGAGATTCCAATACCCTTGCAGCTGCCATTGATTCTTTGGAATCAGTAAGCAAAAGCCTGTCAATTTTCGATGAGAACTCGCTAATATCTTTCATCAACAAGAATGAAAACGGTCCGGTAGATCATCATATATGGGACGTGTACACAATGTCGAAAAAAGTCAACAAACTTAGCAATGGACTTTTCGATCCGACACTATCACCACTTATAGAGGCATGGGGATTCGGTGAAAATCGTGTTCCTACAGCCGACACTGCCCTTATTGCCTCTATCCTTCCTTCAGTAGGACTGGATCAGACTCGCATTGAGAATGGCATATTATATAAGTCCACTCCTCAGATGGCTTTCAATTTTTCTGCTGTTGCCAAAGGCTATGGCGTTGACCAGGCTGTCAAGGCACTGCAAAATCATGGCTGCAAAGAACTTATGTTTGAAATTGGAGGAGAAGTTGTCTGCCGTGGCCATAACCCAGAAGGTAAGAAATGGAGAATTTTAATAGAAACACCCGATGAAGAATATTTAAGGAGAGTTTTTAAAAATGAAAAGAAACCAAAATTCTCTGAAAATCTTGTTGTGGAACTTAACGATGAGGCATTAGCTACTTCAGGCAACTACCGCAACTACCATTCCGATTCAGGAATAACTTTCGGCCACACAATATCTGCAAGAACCGGACGCCCGGTGAAGACTGACATTCTCAGCGCATCTGTCATAGCCCCAACTTGCATGGAAGCCGACGCACTTGCCACTGCCTGTATGGTTATGGGTTCTGCCGACGCTATGGCTATGCTTCTCGATCAGAAGCGTGCCGGTGCTTTCATTTTATATTCCGGCGACGTCATGATTAACGATATGATGAAAGAGCATCTTGTCGACAAACATTGACGGATAAATGAAAAATTCCGTAAAATCCATAACATATCTCCTACTGCTCATTGTCATTATATGGTGGACAGCAGCCAACGTTGTCTGGCTTGGCGACGATCTTGACTATAAATTCAGGATGAGAGGTGAGATATGGCAGTCTTGGGGGTGGATAAATTCTTTCAGTGAATTTTGGGAATCACAATTCATTCACTATTTAAATGTGAATGGAAGATTTGTTGCCCATACACTTGTACAGTTATTCAATGGGATATTAGGACAACAGGCTTTTGCCGTGTGCAATGCAATCGTTTATGGTTTGTTTGTCCTGAGCATTGCAAAGGAAAGCAAAGTTAATCCAAACACAAACTCAGCAGGCCTCCTTACCATAATATCACTTTCAATATTATGTTTCATCACAAAGATGATGCCTACATGCCAGATTGGATATATCTGGGCTATGTTTTTCAATATATTGTGGATGTCATTCTTTTTCCATAAACGTAAACCATCATGGATTGCAGTCGTAGTTCTATTCCTTACAGGCATATTGGTCGGTAACTGGCAGGAATCAATATCTATCGGAGTATGCGCAGGTCTTGGAATATGGTGGCTTACTCAATTCTTCAAGCCTCACAAAATATCTCCTACAAACTTCGATTGGCGCAGAAGTTGGATAATGCTCGGTTATTTCATTGGGACTGCGACAAATTGCTTCGCTCCCTCCACAATGAATAGGGTCTCGGCAATAACTACTCCCTTTTCAGACCAATTGCTGATTGCAGCTTACTCTATACCTGCAGTGGTGATTCTTGCAATAGTAATTACACAAACCGCCCGTAGAAATAGATGGCGCATATCAATCAGTTTTAATAAAGATAATGGTCTTATACCGGATGGCTGTCTGGCCATAGGCATGATTTTTTTGCTGGTCTTCAATTTCGTTATTGGAGTCTATTCCAACCGTCAGCTATTTGGCGCCAATATCTTTGCATTAATTCTCCTGATTCGCGCACTCCCCCACCACCGATTCAACCTATTTTTCAATCTAATTTCGGTTATATGCGTGATTACTCTCTGGATTGTGATGTACACTGGAATTACTGAAGTAAAACGCCAGTATGGTGAAATCTCCCTTCTACATAAGCAATCGAAAGATGGATCCGTGGAGTATGACAGAACAAGAGTTATGACCATTGGTCATCCACTCGATGCAAAATATTACGAAGATATATTGGGGCAGTTCAACAATGACCTTCATCACTCCATTATGAAAGATTTCAAACATGCCGGAAAGGGGAAGACTTTAAAACTTAAACCAACCACTCTTCCAGACAGTGAGAAGGTAGAGCAATATGCACCGGGACATTTCTATGTGACCGTTAAGGAACCCCAAAAGAATGAGTCCGGAAGGAGAATAACTATACATGGTCATTACTCATTCTTCAAGTATATCAATGTTCCGGCACCTTCAAGAGAACTTGAACTGTCTGTTTACTCTCGTCGACGCACTCCATACGCGACTGCAGTAATAATCCCTGAGTATCCTTTCTTTTATTGTGATTCCATTCTCATTCAAAATTAGAGTTTTGGATTTGGAACAAACCAGCCTATGGCGACCCCGACATTCCAACCATTAAGTGGAGTGCTGTAGGCTGCGGATACAGAAATTGTTGCGAAAGGTAAAGTGCCCACAACACTTATCCTACCTAAGAAAGCAGTCTTAGCGAACGGTACATTCCAATCTGACGATTCACGGAATTTAGTATATAAATATGTTTCCCCTCGTAATTGCACACGCTGCATCATATTCCAAACCGGAATGGCACCTAATGCAACAAAATCATCACCTCTTAATTCAGGTATATAGCAATTATCCATCGATTCCAATGGCATGAAATAGTTGGATGTCATAAGGTCAGTTTTTATATCGGCAAATCGCTTGCCAACTGATATTCCTCCTTGTGCCAAAGCACCCATTGTGAAACTACCGGTTACCGAATAATAATTGTTCCAGAGCAAATCAAGCTTACCTCTCCACAACGCATGATCAAAATCTTTCACTTCTCCATTAATCTTTGAGTTCATCCTCAATCCACTCAAAGCGGCATAGAATCTTCTTCCTGTTGAGGGAAAAGTTCTTTCACCAAGTGTATTGTACTCATATTCAAGAGCACCTTTACCAATCTTAACCTTATATTGCTCTCCATACGCGACTGAGGCACGGAACAATGCGGAGCGACCTTGTCCAATCTCATAAGCAGCACGAACAAAATTGACGTCAGATGTAAAAGACTCTATGTTTTTATTGCTGAAGAAAAACGGCAGATTATCATAGAATTTCTTTTTTGAAGCAACCCCCTCGAGAGATATATAGGAAGGATTGTATGAATTTAGCCTGACTCGCCCTTTTAACCGTGCAGCTATATAAGACTGGCCACCCCAAAGAGACAACAATGCATCGACTGAATTTTTTTTCAGGGAATGGTAACCCAAACCTGCGTAAATGAAACTTCCTACTCCGGTTGAAAGCCATCCTCCTGCCGATGCTCGCCATGGCCGCTTTAGTGTAGCTTTCAAAACAAGATTGTCGCCATTGGCTTCCGGTAAGATTTCTTCCACATCTCCTTGTGAGATGGCATTATAATATGCTTCCTCAACATCATCAACAGTTATGTTACCGGTCCTTTTTTCCCTACTTGTGAAAACTGAAACAAGATAATCACGATTCTTGCCTTTCAGGCCCGGAGTCTCAACAGATTCAAAAGTAATTTCAGGAACCTTTGCTGCGAACTCCGCTCTACGCTTATTGACCTCTTCAAGAGAACGCCTTGCTGACAGGCGGCTCTTTATTGAATCAACCCACTGCAGTCCGGTCTTGTAACCTATCTCATATATTTCCTGGGCCTTGTCGAATGATAGGACTCCAAAGTCGGTCACCGGTACTTGTATTTTTATGCCTAACTTGGGATCAAGGGAATAGTTATTGTTCTGAATTATGAGATCTTCAAGTTCGGAATACATATTATCCACGTTGGGCTTACCATCGGGTTTCGAAACGGAAACACCAATAATAAAATCCGGATGAAAATCCTCCCGCATCACGTCTACAGGAAAATTATCATATATTCCTCCGTCAAATGCGAGTATGCTGTCAACCATTATGGAGCGATACACAAGAGGGAATGACATTGAGCCTCTCACTGACTCTCCTAATGAACCACTTCTGCACACCACTTTGTGCTTCTTATACACATCAGAGAAGACACAACGAAATGGAACAAAAAGGTTATTGAAATCACCTCCGCATGCCTTGGTATATGGAGTGAAGAGTTTAAGAAACTCGATATTCATTGGAGTGGGATTTATAAGACTCTTCGGCATAACTTGTGAAGCGATATTTACATCGCTGCCGCCGAAGCTAATCTTTCCCCATTCCGGAGTTGGCTCGGGAGTACTTACGAATGAAAGTTTATTTTTGTTGACAATTCCGCTGCTCCAGTTAAGAAAATCTTTAGATGTCATCATCCTGAGCATTGAATCAGGTGTCCATCCGCAACTATAGAGCGAACCTACGATCGAGCCCATAGATGTTCCGGCAACATAATCAATTGGTATATCATTATCTTCAAGAGCCTTGATTACTCCTACATGGGCAACACCTTTGGCACCGCCACCGCTTAAAACAAGGCCGACCTTACTTTCAGCATGCATCGCTGCAGCCGTAAGCAAGGTCGCCAATATAACTAAGGTTTTGTTTTTCATAATAATAGTATATCGTGATTCGTGATTATACTATTATCAACAAAAAAACTTCCCTTTGGATTAACAAAAATATAAAAATATTATACTAATTTTACTTTAGTCTTCACTTTCAACGGCTAATCTAAACAACCAATCAGGAAAGCATGCTAAGTTTCTGCTTAATCTGCTCAATATCCTGTTCGATAAGCTTGATCTTGCGCTCAAGATCCTTAAGCATGGAGTTGCCTGCACTCGACTTGATATTGAAGAATCCCATATTGTTCTGATAGGTTTTCAAATCATTAAGTTTAGACTCAAGTTGACGCTGCAGATAATCGCGCTCACGCTTCATCTTTGTATTGTCGTCCTTTATGTCTTCCATTCTCTGCTCGAAGCGACGCATATTGTTGCGGCTTTCACGGACATCAAATGAATTATAAATCTTGTCACATATCTCACGATATTCACTTCTGAGCTGGTCTTTAACCTTAAACGGCACATGACCGATGGAATTCCATTTCTCCTGAAGTTCTCTGACAATCGGAAGAAGTTCCTTTTTCTCCATTTCAAGATCGAGGGCCTTAAGTTGGCTTACAACCTCTTTCTTAGCCTCAAGATTAGCGTTCTCTTCCTTCCGTCTGTCACCTGTCTCAGCCTTGCGACGTTCAAACACCGCATTGCAAGCTGTGGTGAATCGATTCCATATATCATCAGAATGGCGACGCCCGGCGCTACCGATCTTCTTCCATTCATCCCGAAGTTTCTGAACAGCCTCAACTGCGGCTCCAACTTTTTCCTGGGCAAGAGCCTCCGCCTTCTCACAGAGTTCTGTCTTCTTTTTCAGATTCTCATTATACTCATCCTTGACTCTATGAAAATAATCAGCTTTTGCCTTGAAAAACAAATCGCAAACATTACGGAAACGAGTATAAAGTGCCGCATTGTTTTTTCTGGATGCAAATCCGGTCTCTTTCCAACGTGCCTGAAGTTCAATGACCTTCTTGGTTGCCTCATCCCATCCGTTGAAAGACTCCGGCATATTGGCAACCAGATCTTCGGCCTCTTCACACAGCTTCAACTTGGCTTCTTCATTTGCAGCCTCGTTAGCTTTTCTACCCTCAAAATATTCCTGATGACGCTTCCTGACAACAGATGAGGCCTCGCGAAACTCTTCCCATAGTGGCTCACGGAATTCTTTTGCTACCGGACCGGTTTCTCTCCAGTCATTATGAAGTATCATAAGCTTATTGATGGCATCCACTACATCAGGATTCTCTGCAAGTGCTTTTGCCTGCTCCACAAGCTGACGCTTAGCCTCAAGATTTTTCTTGAAATCAAGATCACGAAGCTCCTTGTTCATCTTAAGCTGGTCATAGAAGAGCTCAACAGATGTCTGGAATTCTTTCCAAAGAGATGTAACTGCTGTTTCCGGTAGATCTGCCTTCTCCTTGAATTGTTTCTGCAGTTCCTGAAACTTCTGGAAGTTCAGGTTCACATTGTCGATGTCTGCAGCAATTTCCTTAATTTCTGCTAATATTGTCTGCTTAGCCTCAAGATTCGACTGCCTTGCCTTCTGATCAGCATCAAGCCATGCAGCACGAATATCGCGGAACTTGGCAAATAAATCGCGCATTTCCGCCTCTCCTTCATCCGGAACAGAGACAAAATCCTCCGGTTTTCCCCCGTCGGCAATATGGCGTTCGAGTTCAGCGAGAGTTTCCTTGTTTCTCAAGGCGAAATATGCCCCTTTGATTGCCTGGGCTTCATGATGCTCTGTTGCCCTTGATTCTTCTACAATCAGTCGAAGTGCATCGAGCAACTCGTCTTTTGTCATTTCTGAAAAGCGTGGTTTGCGCTCTTCTGATTCTACTTCAGGAGATTCCACTTCTTGTGGCACAACTCCGGTGGTGGGTTCAGGAAGTTCCACTTCTGAAACATTCTTTACTTCGTCAGTCATGGCATGATGAGGTTATAGTTTTTATTCTTCTACTTTTATTGACAGGATACGAATGTCCTCAAGAGGACGATCACGTCCATCTGTTGCGGCTTTCTGGATTTTCTCCACAGTTTCCATTCCTTCAAGCACTTCTCCAAACACAGTGTATTGTCCGTCGAGATGTGGCGTGCCGCCTATGGTTGTATAGTCGCGAATCTGTTCTTCCGTCATAGTCTGCGGCTTCACGTTTGCCTCTGTCTCCTTAATAAGTTCCTGACGCAGGTTCTCCAGACCTACAGTGTCATTGGCAAGACGAAGCTGCCGGATTGTATCCATATTCTGGCGCTGAAGTTTCATGAAATAAGACTGAAGTTGCTTCTGCACCGACATTTCCTCCATCCTTGACAACTGCTGAGGGATATATTTCTTACCGGTGACTATATAGAACTGACTACCTGAACTACGGCGCTCAGGATTCATCTCGTCTCCCGTGCGTGCAGCAGCGAGCGCTCCATATTTATGGTAATGTTTCGGATAGACTATCTCTGCAGGCAAAGTGTAATCGGGACTACCAGAACCCAACATGGCACCCTTTTCTGCATTTTTTGAATCCGGATCACCTGTTTGAACCATGAAGTCGTTGATGACCCTATGGAAAAGCACTCCGTCATAATATCCCTCTTTGGCAAGCTTCAAGAAATTGTCGCGATGCTGTGGGGTGTCATCATAAAGACGTATCTTTATGTTGCCTGCTGTTGTAGCAATGTCTAAAGTCGGTCCAGCCGGCACTTCGTTTTTGTTGGATTCTACCGTCATCTCTGAATTATTTATATTGTCTGGCTCGTTGCTCCCTCTTCTGGAAGCAAATGCGGCTGTCGCTATAAGTGCAATGACACCGGTCGCCACTATAGATGTAATTATCTTCTTTTTCATTAATTATGTTTTTAGATGCCGTCGCCAGGATAGATGCGTTTGTAGATTCTCCTGAAATTATCATCCTCAGCTTTCAATTCTTCGGCTCTTTCCATGTAGTCATTTCCCCAGATGGCCTGAAGAAGAGAACCTATGTATCGACGTTCACGGTCTTTCTCTATTGCACCTTCAATAAGAGGGGTAATCCAACCCGAGAACTTTTCCCTATCCACAGCACACAAAAACCTCGCTGTTGATGCAAGAAACTGTCCTGTTATGTCGGCACGGCGAAGATTCTCCACCAGTTGAGGCATGGACTCGATACATGTTTCAACATTGTTGACTATATAGTCGTATGTTGCCATTCCATCAGTATCCCCACTCAGACTTTTCAATGTTTCACTCATAATTCTTTCTGATTTCTCCCCTGCAGTCCTCGTTAGTTTACTGCATTAGGAATATCAAAGCGCAAATTTACACAAAATATTCGAATTAAATGGTTTTTCTACAAAAAAAATTCATTTTCTTATCCAAAATCCTTTGAAGAATGTTTTATTTTTAAAGAATTTTTCCTTAAATTTTTCTAAAGTGAACAACTCTGCAGATAAAATCATAGTAATAGGTCGCCAATATGGCGGATCAGGAAGAAAAACCGGACGCGCTCTGGCTGAATTGCTGCATTTACCCTATTATGATAAGGAAATTATTAATAAAGTTTCCGCAAGCTATGGTTATGACCCTGAAATACTTCATAGGGCCGACGAAAAGAAACCCTCCCCTTTCAGAAGTATGCTTCTTGGCAAATATGGCGTGATGGACATGTATGCCACATCCCCTCTCAGCAAGGAAGCGCTTTACGAGGCCCAGACCAATGTTATACGCCAAATATGTCAGGAAAGCTGCGTGATTGTAGGACGCACCGCCGACTACATAATGAGAGATCATCCCGGTCTTGTAAGCATATTTATCCATGCACCTCGCGAATGGAGGGCCCAGCATTTGATAAAGAGCGGTGAGGCAAGTTCCTTGCAAGATGCCATAGCCAAGATTAAAAAAGCCGACAGCAACCGTGAAGGATATTACAATTACTTCACAGGCAGAAAATGGGGAACCGCAGATAACTATCATCTCACTTTAGATGCATCCCTTCTCGAACCGGAAGATATGGTCAATCTTATCGCGGCATACATTGAGAAAAAGAAATTTTAGGATGATTGGTCAAACAATTGACTAATATTAACCGTATATATTAATGAATTTGCAGAAGTGAGGTCTGTCGCTTCATGCCGGGCGCATGAAGAGGAAAGTCCGGGCAACATAGAGCACCATACTTGGTAACGTCAAGCCGGCGGCGACGTCGGGGTGAATGTGACAGAAAACAACCGCCTGTAGCTCTTTGAGATTCAGGTAAGGGTGAAAAGGTGGAGTAAGAGCCCACCGGATGCCGTGGCGACATGGCATGCCGCACATCCTATGGGTTGCAAGGCCAAATACACCGGCAGCAAAGGATTGCTCGTCCATTGCCGGGGGGTAGGCTGCTCGGCGCTTTTGCGCCGGAGCCGGTTGGCGACAGCCGGTCAAGATAAATGACAGACAGGAGTACACCTCTTGAGATGACTCCTACATAACCCGGCTTACATCACTTCTGCTATGTTATTATCGAGGGGCGGCATTGCGTCCGCCCCTTTTCTTAAGACCCCGTCTCATAAGATTTGAGAGGCCCCGGGGAAGCTGGGTTGGGATGATTTTCGGCATGCAGGCTCGGGAGCATAGCGGGCTATGTAACTGAGCCAAAGGTCGAAAAGCGCCCAAGCCAGCGAGGCTTTGGGTAATTTCCTCCGGAGAATCTCTTTCTCTTAT
>CAYQXG010000079.1:0-13731 GCA_964421525.1 uncultured Sangeribacter sp.
ATAAGATAAGCAAGCTGATCTTCTGCTCTCACTCAATGGAATTCCTTCCTCAACTTGAGAAAATCACTCGCCCAAAACCGCCCCAGGGGCCCTCAAATTTTTATGAGATGGGCTCTTATCAAATGAGCCACTAAGTTAGCACATTTTTGTGAACAATGCAAATGTTGATGAAAGAAAAAACAGGCAGACGGTATGCAAAGTGAAGTTGTTTATAGGTCTTCAATAAAAAAATCCCGATGGCCAGCACGGGCAACCGGGATTAATTCCCATCGGGCTAACTTCACAATCAGCACCGGATGCTACATTTGAACCTTTATAACTAATAACTACTTTGACCCAGCCTCAAAAAAATTTGAGAACATACGAGGTCGTTGAAATATCATGAAAGGGGGAATCTAATCAAAAAGGATATTTGCCAAGAGCAGCACCTTCAAAGACACCATCAAGCTGTAGAGAATTCTTCACAGAACCGTTTGAACGGTTTATATCTCCGCCTGTTTCCCAGAAGAACGGCACCATACCTGCTTTCTTCGACTCCTCCGTCACAATCTTAGCCCACAGACGAGTGGAAGCACGCCATTTATCCTTATCGATGCCGGGAGTGTTCTCTCTATTGCAGCATACACAATATTCACCAGTAATGCCGGGGATACCCTTGTCGACAAAATGTTTCTTCATTAGGTCGAACTGTTCTCTCACCCAGTCTTCCTCACCCCAGGTGCTGTTGTGATCAGAGCCGGCAACATGGTTGTCCTTACCCCAATACCAGAAAGTCTTACCCCAGTTTGCATCCTGCTCCATCATGTTGAACTGATAAGGCCCATAGAAGTGAGCCTCTACCATGAGACGGTCGGCAACTACATCGGTAGGCAAGTGGAAATAACCTTCCGCCGCCAGTTCGAAACTTGTATTGGGCGCCGACATCACAAGGACACGGTCGAGATTGTTGCCTCCAGTAGCACGCACAGCGTCGAGCATAGTCTGCTCATACTTCATTATCGCATCTATACTACGCTCCTTAGTAGCCTTAGTTGTCTCATCTACAGGAGGCTCGTTCATAGCAGAGAAAAGAAGCCGCTGATCGTAATGATTGAGCTTAGTGGCAATCTGAGTCCAGTAAGATCCAAACTTGGCATTGACAGCCTCGTCATAACCCTTAGTGCAAGGATCGCCTTCAATCCAACCACTGTCCCAATGAGTATTCAAAAGGGCAAACATACCATTTCCAATCACCCAGCCAACAACTTCATCCACCCTGTCGAGCCAAGAAGAATCTATGACACCATCTTTTGCATGAGCGTCCCAAGCACAGGGAATACGCACAGCATTGAAGCCCAATGTAGCAAGGGCAGCCACATAGGTTTCATTGACCGGCATGCTCCAATCTCCCTCACCACCGGGACATTCCATTGTATTGCCAATGTTTATGCCGGCATACATTGCCGCAGCAATCTCAGTTGCGGTTTTTCCATTAAGCGCCTCGACAGTCCTTGTAGCCTGACGCACAGTCACACTTGCTGTAGCATCCTTGCCAACGGTCAGAACAATAATTCCCTCCCGTTCCTTTCCGGAATTATTGGGAGTATAGGTGAACGACAAAACACCTTCTTCAAGACTTCTGGAACCGGCTTCCTTTATCCACTCAGGTAAATTAGCCGAAGGAGCACCGGTAGCCACATATTTGATGGTTAACGAACCACCATCGGGATCAAGCTCCCCGGCAGGTTCGACACTTCTAATCTCAACAACATCGCCAGACACCTGAGACACCTTCACAGTAGCCTTAGCTTGTCCGGCAACCAAGGATATCACAGCGTTACGGGTCTCACCAGTGGTATTTGCGTCTGCGTTGAGGTCGACAGAATATATATCTGAAGTTGGGTTTTTCACCTCACCAATGTGGAGCCAAGATGCATCCGTAGAAAGCACGGGCTTAGCAGGCGCCTTGATATTCAATGTCTGAGAGGCAGTGCCTGAGAGCATCACCTCTTCTTTTACAGTAATCCCTCCTTTATCATCCGAGGAAGGTCCTGAGGGAGAGTCTTTCTCTCCGCAAGAGGTAAAGAAATTTACGGAGAGCAAAGCCAAAGCAAATAATAAGTTCTTTAATTTCATGAAAAATAAATTTATTAGGGAAAGAGTCCGGTAATCAGCCGGGCCCTTTCATTAAATAGTTTTGTTTTTTATTCAGGCTTGATGAAAGGCTCGCCGGAATCCATCTTCACCTCAAAAGTCACCTCAAGAGTGCTGGAGAAAACGTATTTAGGAGCCTCATCGGGATTAAGTCCCCACGGATGGAAGAAGTAACGACGAAGGGTATTCGGATCATCACCCGCACCGCGCGAGATCACTTCATCGCTAAACGAGATAGAGTTGCCATCAAGCTTAATATCCTTGATGATTACATCAGCGTTCGGATAGTCAAGGAGAATGTCAGGCACGTCAAGGAACATACCGCCGGGGCCAGCCTCAGGCACAGTACCTACCACAGTAGCAGTGTAAGTGCCATCCTTTGAGAATATCACAGGTTGGCTGCTTTCGAAAAACGACCAGTCGTTGCTGAAATAGCTTAATGTAGCAGCATACGCAGGTTCGTCGCTGCCACCGCCGCCACTTCCGGCAGTAGGCACGAAATGATATGCCATATACTCAGGTTTCTCGGAAGATAGGGCACCAAGCCATACACCGGTCACATTGCCAAACACATTCTTTTCTATCTGAAGGATGCGCAGACCATTGTTGGCATCAACATTAAACCATGCCCAGCCAACCAAAGCAAATCCGGGTATTGGGTCAGAGAATGTATAGATACCATTGTCGCTGAGGTCATAGCTGCAATTGACTTTTGATCCGTCGGGATAAGTGAACACAGCAGAATTGTCATTGCTGTCGAGAGTCATAGAGAAGTCTGCATAAGAAGCCGGATCCGGAGTGCCGAGCCAATCGGGATAATCTCCAAGATTACGCCAACCGTTCATGAGGGAACCGTCAAGATTAGCCCAATCAAGAGGATTCTTATCTGAAAGCACCCACTTCACTGAAGTTATGACAGTCTGAGAAACATCTTCTCTCCAACCTTCAGGAAGTTCGGGTTCCTTAGCGCTCTCGTCGGCCTTATAATTCTCGAAATACTCTTTGGTGACATAGTTGCCGGAAGTAGCAGTGCCAGCCTTGATGCCATCACCAATGATCTGCATAGCTGTGTCTGAAAGATAGAGAAGCTTGCAGTCGCGAGTCTGAAGACCATTGTTGCTGGAATTAAGAGGATAAACACCAGAGAAAGCGATAGTATGGTTTTCGACATCGAGAAGATAAGTACCTTTCTCAATAACATTGCCGTCGGCATCGGAGATAGTCACATTAGCGCCGTCGATAAGGTCGAAAGTGATGTAGCCATAGTTTTCAGCATTACACATCCAGCTATTACCGGCATAGTCGGCAGCCCAATACCATCCGGCGTTATCCTCACCCTCTGAAGAGGGCACTTCGCTCGGGTCAATGGCATTAGCTGCATCCCAAGGGTCAGAGTCGCGGTAGTTGGCATTGGTGTTCTCATTCTCAAGGGCAGAATGGAGATGATCCCATGAATAATTAGGATTCCAATACCAGTGCGGGCCACCCCAATATGTAGTCTTGGTAGATCCGTCTTCAAGCACAGCGAGGTCGAGCTGCCATGTCTTGCTCTGTCCTACGCCACCGCTAATACGTTTCCAAAGATAGTTGTCGACGAATTCAGCGCAGAAATCATCAACAGTGAAAGTGTAAGGATTACTCCAAACATATCCACCACGGGTATTGACACCCATCTGGACTTCATATTGACCGTCGAAAGGAATCTGCAATGTCACCTCGCTCGTGGAGCGGCGACCCTGAGGAGTCACCCAAGCCACGTTATATTTCGGGTCCATCAGACTCTTTAGGTGAATTATATTGGGATTCTGAGAATCATGTTCAACAGAGAAGGCTACTCCTTCCACAAGTTGTGCCGGATCGATGTCTGGCATCGGCATCGAGTACTCATCTGCACAAGACACAACGCTAAAAGCCACCGCACCGAGGAGAGCTAACCGGCTCAGATTTTTAAAAGCTTTTGTCATTTTGTTGATTAGTTTTTTTTGAAGAAGTCGTAAATATGTCAGAATCACCATCAATTCAGATGATAGCCGTTATGGATTGCGGAATTCCTTACATTTTGAGATTGGAACCCAATCCTTAAACGTAGAGATCCTGACAATATTATATGAATTCTCAATATATCAGCATTTTAACTTTTTATCACTAAAATTAACCATCAATTACCCCACCCGGGATTCTGTTTCAAAGTATAGTTTGAAAGAATGATCTGATTGGTAGGAATCTGGAATAGACCGTTTTTCTCGATGATCTTATCGCGCTTGTAGCTAACAGAGGCCTCGAGACCGGCATTCTGTACAGTACCAGCCGAAGCACAAACTGCATCAGCAAGAGTGGCAACCCCCTGACGGAGAAGGTCCCAGTAGCGAATACCCTCGAAAGCGAGCTCAAGAGCGCGCTCGTTCATCACGTTTTCAAAAGTAGCAGGCACAGAAGCCATACCGGCACGTGAACGGACCTCGTCGAGAGCATCCTGAGCGCTCTTTGAGGGCACACCACCCAATTCAGCAATCATCAGGAGCACATCGGCATAACGCATAATCACGTAGTCCTGAGAGTTCTGAGTCTGGAAATCGGCAGTACCATCTTCCTTTGATGCATTGTTACCGTTGGCAAAAGCAATAGGAGAGTATTTCTTGATGCAGTAGCCAGTAAATTCACGCCAGTCTTTTACGGAGTTTGAATAGTCGGGAGCAGCCCCGATTCCTTCAGAAGCAGTATTGATGACAGACGCGGAAAGACGCGGATCGTCAGAAGCGAATTTATTGACGTAGGTTGGACATACAGTAGCAGCACCCCAGCCCTTACCATAGGGAGAGAAGTTAAGGCTTCTCATGCCCAGCATCACCTGCCAGCGATTAGAGTCATTATTGCCGTTGTAGTCCTGAGTAGGAGTGAACTTCTGCTGCAGCATAAACTCAGAGTTAGCCTGACCAGCATAGGTAGAAAGCTCGGGATCCCAAGCATCAGCACCAAGAGGAACTAGAGAAGCAGCAGGCCAAAGATTCTTGAATTCAGGAATCAGAGAATATTGACCATTCTTCACTATATCGTCGAGACCATCAAGGACTTCCTGCTTAGTGAGCGTGCCGGTGGTCACACCGTCGACAGTGTAGCCAAGATCCTTGCCATAGTAGCCGGTATAGTAGAGATATACTCGTGCGAGCATAGCTTCCATGGCATACTTTGTAATACGTCCGTTGTCGTCTTTAGCAAGATTTGCATCTGCAGGAATGTTTGCGATAGCATACTTCATATCTTCCACGATAGCAGCATAGACCTCAGCCGGATCGGAAGGAGTGCGATTCTCATTTATTGCCTCAAGGAACAAAGGAATATTACCCCACATGCGCACCATGTCGAAATAGAGGAGAGCCCTTATGGCACGGCACTCACCCATATACAAGCCACGGTTTTGCGACTCACCAACCCAATTGATCTGCTCCTCATGGTCGCAGAGTTCGTTGCAACGATATACAGCAGCATAATATACTTTCCAGTCCTGCTCAAAAAGGTTCTGGTCTGCCGGAGATACTGATAGATCAAACTGGTCCATAGCCTGATATCCGTATCCGTCATTTGCACCGGTACCGCCATAGCACTCATCACTAAGCACGCTGGAAGCCACCATAATGCCAACGCCCGGGGAAGAGCTTATCTGACGCCAACCGTCGTAGCAGCCGAGCAGCGCGCGCCAAGCGTCGCCTTCAGTCTTATAGAAGTTCTCGGTATTAGACTCCACTTTCGACTCTACATCGAGGAAGCTTTCGGAGCAAGCCGCGGTCAATGAGACCAAAGCAGCCGCAGCGAATCCGAGTGAGAATATATTTGATTTAAATCTTTTCATTTTATTGGAGTATTTCTTATTAAGGTAGCTGATCAATTAGAAACCAAGGTTAACACCGAAAAGAACAGTGCGAGGAGTTGGGTAGTAACCAACATCAACACCGCTCACCCACTCAGAAGTACCGTATCCAATCTCCGGATCCATACCGTTGTACTTAGTGAATGTAGCAAGATTCTGCACCTGAACATAAAGACGTGCCTGGCTGCACCATTTCTGCTTCATGATCGGAGCAAAGTCATAGCCGAAAGTAAGATTGCTGATGCGGAGGAAATCGCCCTTGTGAAGGAATAGATCAGAGAATGCGCAGTTGATCATTCCATTGGTGACACGCGGGATACGGTCGGAAGTACCCTCGCCAGTCCAACGGCTAAGAATTTCGGTAGTATAGTTAGCTTTCTGGTTTGCATAGTTGCGGTAGCTCTGCACGAGTTTATTACCGGCAACACCTGTAGCCACGAGACCGAGATCAAAGTTCTTCCAATTAAGATTGATGTTGAATCCATAAGTGAATTTTGGCACACCATTTCCAAGATCAACCTTATCATCATCATTGATCACACCATCATGGTTCTGGTCAACAAAACGGACATCACCGGGACGAACGTTGGCCTGAAGCACACCATTACCGGCAGCAATCCATTCATCAATTTCCTTCTGGTTCTGGAACAGGCCGTCGGTCTGGAAGCCCCACCAGTATCCGATTGCATGACCATTTTCAGCGCGATAGAACTCAGTGGAGTTATCATAGAGCATATTTGTCAAGCCGTGTATGATGCCATCTTCGGTAGGAATTGAGCCAACCTTATTCTTATTATAAGTAAAATTAGCACCGATGCTGTATGCGAAATCCTTACCAATCACATCATTCCAATTAAGAGCGATCTCGACACCGGTATTGATCACGTCGCCACCATTGATGTAGGGAGCACCGGCGCCGGCAGTAGCGAGGATCGGAGCCTCCACGAGCCAGTCTTTTGTAGTCTTGCGATACCAGTCGAAGTTAAGATGCAGACGGCTTGCAAAAAGAGCAGCATCAAAACCGAAGTCGATCTGTTCTGAAGTCTCCCAAGTCAGGTCTGCATTTCCAAGGCGGTTGGGATATGCACCCCAGTTGGCGCCAAGGATTGTGGAATAATCTGTATAGCTTCCACCTTCTCCAAAATATTCACCGAAGAAATAATGAGTGTTGGTGATCTTGACAGGAGCAAGATACATATAGTTTGAGATATTCTGGTTACCTACACGACCCCAGCTTCCACGAATCTTGAGGAAGTCGAGCCATTCACGAGAAGCTTCCATAAACTCCTCGCTTGAGATGTTCCAACCGGCAGAAACAGATGGGAATGTACCGAAACGGTGACCACGGGCAAACTTAGAAGAACCGTCGCCACGCACAGTGACATTGATCATATATTTCTCACGCCAGTTCCATCCGAGACGACCGAAATAGCTGACAGAACGACCAACATCGTGAGGGCTGCCACCGGCGCTCAGGCCATCGGCAGTAGTGGCAGCAGTACCATTGTTGACCCAAGCATAGGGCCAAGTGTCGAAACCTTCCTTCAGGTCTCTCTGCCCTGCATAGACTGAAGTGCCTTCATAGCGATAAGCCTCCATACCAAGGAGAGCATTGAATGCGTGGTCCTTGATATTGAAATCATAAGAAATAGTGTTAGTCCAAGTCATTCCGAGGCCACGGCTCATGCTCTGGCTAACTGAAGTATGCTGATTGTAGTTGTAGATCGAGAATTGATAGATAGGAGAGTACCCACGATATTCCGAAGAACTTGCCACAGCACCAAAGACAGTACGTAGTTTCAGGTTCTTGATCGGTTCCACCTGAGCGTAGACGTTACCAGAGAAGGTAGTGCTCTTATTGTCGCTGTTGTTTGTGGTCATCATCGAGCCGTAGGGGTTACCAGCGGCATTATCCCAGTCATTGTTGGTTGTGTCGTAGAATGAACCGTCACTTGCGTAGACAGGAATGAGAGGAGACACACCGAAAGCACCGCGCAACGTGTTGTTGTACTGATTGCCGACACCGATTCCGTGATTCTTCTTGTATACGAAGCTCACCTGCTCACCCAATGTCACGATGCCGTTGAAGAGCTTATGGTCGGAGTTAATACGGAAGTTGTAGCGAGAGTAGTCGGAAACCTTGCTACCACCACCAATACCTTCCTGATTTAGATAACCGATGCTCATAGCATAGTTGCTTGTAGCATTTCCACCAGTGAGACCGATAGTATAGCTCTGTGTAGCCGCGTTTTTCTTAAACATCTGGTTTGTCCAGTCGGTGTCATAGACACCAAGGCGGCTGCCATCGGCATCAGTGCGCCATATAGAAGACATAGCGTCCCAATTATATGGATCAGAATTGTCTGCAATCTGTTGCTCATCCATGATTGTCATGTATTGCTGAGCATTTAGCATCTGCACCTTGTGAGCAACATTCTGAATACCATAATATCCGTCGAAAGTAACCTTAGCCTTACCTTCCTTTCCTTTCTTGGTAGTCACAAGCACAACACCATTAGCAGCCTGAGCACCATAGATAGCAGCGGAAGCAGCGTCTTTGAGAACATCGATACTCTCGATATCGGCCGGGTTGAGGGTAGATATATCTCCACCCACGCCATCGATAAGATATAGAGGACCGGCATTACCGATGGTGCCAAGACCACGGATGCGCACTTTCATGCTCTCGCCAGGCTGGCCGGAGTTTGAGCTGATGTTAACACCGGCAAGCTGTCCCTGCATAGCCTGCAGAGGAGAGTTAGTATTCATCTTGGCAATGTCGGAACCTTCGATCTGTGAAGTAGCACCGGTGAGAAGTTTCTTCTTCTGTACACCATAGCCAATCACAACCAAATCGTCGAGTACACTGCTGTCGTCGAGAAGAGCGACATCAATACGGGGAGAATCAACCTTTATCTCCCGAGTCTGCATTCCGACATAAGAGAAAACGAGAGTGGCTCCCATTTCAGCCTGAATGCTGTAGTTACCGTCTAAATCGGTCGATGTACCGGACTTTGAGTTTTTCACCATAACGGTGACACCGATCAGCGGATCGCCATCGGCGGCAGAAGTCACAGTGCCTTTCACGAGCATGGCTTCTGCGTATGCAAAGCCAATACCACCAAGCAGACAGCAAATCACGACTGCCATACGCAAGAACCTTGCCTTGCACAAGTCATTGATCTTCATTTACATTGATTTTTAGGTTATTTAAAAAAATTGAATTGTTATCACGGTCATTGTGTTATCAAATCTTAATGAATGCAAAGATAGAATAAAAATGCCACGCAATTCCCCCAACCCCGATAATAAATTAGCAAACGTTTGTTGCCACATTGATAAATACAGGGTAAATAATGTTAAGACAAAGGGTATGTTTTGATAAGCACAACACTCGTAAGTGGTTTATTTCATGCTAAATATGACAATACGCGCATGCGGGCCACCATTAATCGATTTGGAGTTATGACATTATTTTATTTACTTTGCTAAGAAAACATATAATACCCCTCAACTGAATGATCCGACGACTCCTGCTATCAATAGCCACCATATTTCTTACAATTACGTTGACTTCAGCACAACCTGAAGCAATGAACTTGCGACATATCAGCCAGACAAAAGGACTCCCGAACAACCATATCACCGACCTTTACAAAGACTCCCGAGGTTTCCTCTGGATAGGATCGGCTACAGGATTATCCAGATATGACGGATATACCACGCGCAAGGTGACCGATATGGTGGGAAAGCGGACCGGTATCATGAGCGAGCAGATCCTCCGCATTCAAGAAGACGCGGTAGGGAGGCTATGGGTGCAAAGCGAATCATATTATGCGATCTACGACCCGGAGACAAACACACTCACCGACTGGATATCCGATTTTATAAAAAAACTCGGCATCGACGGATATGTGACAGCTGTGCTTTCGGATGAAAAAGGAGATATCTGGCTTACCACCCAGCAAGATGCTCTCTACCGCATCCGAATCAAAGAAAACAAGGTAGATAAGGCAACAGGAGTATCATTGGCAGACAAGACAATCTGCAGCCTGACCATGAGCGGGGGTAAGATAATAGGCAGTACAACTACCGGAACTCTTCTGGAAACAGACCCCGACAGCATGAAGATGCGCATCATATCAAAAGGCCCATACGAGGGGGAAGAAGAACCATCCCATTACCTGATCTATGCCGACAAATCAGGAAGATTGTGGATCAGCAAGAACGACCGCATGCTTCTCTATGATCTAAAAAGCAACACATGGCAAACCAGCCTGCTTCCTAACCAAGGCTATTTCGGTGTAGTGAAAAAGATCTACAATGATTCGAATGGCAACCTATGGTTAGCCCGAGATCATCATGGGATAGAAAAACTGGAATTCATAGACGGCAAATACGAGATCACGCCCGTAGCCACCGAAGGGGATTTCATTCCTCAAACCACAGTTTCGTCTATTCTTGAGGATGAAAACGGCACCCTTTGGTTCGGGACCTACAAACTCGGGCTCTACAACTATAATGGAAGCGTGAATAAATTCCGGACCGAGGGTTTCCCTGATTCTGACAAGAAGCCAGACGTAAATTGCATGATAACGACTCGCGACGGCAACGTATGGATCGGGACCGATAATTTGGGACTATGGAAATGGAATCCATTGAACAATGAATATTATCCCATCAAGGATTCAACAGAAAGAAGCCCGAGTGCCATAACAGCCCTCAGCTCCTCACCTGATGGAGACGTATTTATCGGAAAATTCGCAAAGGGCCTGTTCATGTGTAAGGATGGGCAGGTAGTTCTTCATAAAACAGACAGTGAAATCGACCGGTCATACGTGTGGAGCATGACCTTCGACAAAAATGGAGCACTATGGATCGGCACCCTTGGCAACGGAGTGTTCCGATATGATCTAAAAAGCGGCAGCATAGATCACTTCACCCAATCGTCTGATTCCAATCTGAAAAGCGACTACATAATATCCTTATTGTCGTCGAAAGAGGGAAACATCTATATCAGCACCTCAGGGGGAGCATGCTGCTATGATTGGACAACGAAGAGCCTAACCCCAGTCGGCACAGATGACGACCAGAGCATGAGCGACAATAAAATCATGCAGATCATCGAAGACATAAGAGGTCTTCTCTGGATTTCCACCACATCCGGCTTGAAGGTGCTTGACAGAAAGAAAGGGAAAATGCACCATATACCGAATGGAGATTCAACATAGGGAACGGATGTGCTCGGGATAATAGAAGATAACAGAGGGAGCATCTGGGTAAGCAACAACTCAAGACTCACAAACTATAAGGTGAACTATGATGAATTATCCGGAAATTTAGGAGTCACACAAATGGTGTATGACCGCCAATCGGGACTGCCGGAATGTGATTTCAACCAAAGGTCGTTTGTGAAGCTGCAAGACGGTAGCATTGCCGTGGGCGATCCTTTCGGCATCATCCATTTCAATCCCGACGACATACGCATGAATGACAACAGGCCAAAAGTGATTTTCACCGACCTCTATATGGACAACAAGCCCATAGACGCCGGAGAAAAGATCAACGGCAGAGTTGCATTGAAGAAAGCCATATTCTCGGGAGAACGAATTGAATTCAACCACAATCCCAAGGAATTCACCATCTTCTTCGCTTCAGACAATTATGCGCTCCCTGAAAAAACAAGATTCAAATATAAGCTTGAGGGCTACTCAGATCAATGGACAGAGTGTCCGGAAGGAGTCAACCATGTGACCTACACCAACCTGTCTCCGGGCAACTACCGTCTTCATGTAGTAGCCATCAATGAAGACGGCTATGAAAGTGAATCACCTGCCACTCTCGACATAAAGATACATCATTCATTCTGGGGCTCCCCATGGGGATGGATAGTCTATGCACTGATAGCCGCGGCTATCGTATGGCTCATAGTCAAGATAGTGGAAAGACGCGAACGCCGCATCCATGAAGAGCAAATCCTAAAAGAAAACCAACAGAAGCAAGAAGAGCTGAACCAACTAAAATTCAAATTCTTCACCAATGTCAGCCATGATCTGAGAACCCCACTCACTCTGATTGTGTCGCCATTGGAAGATATGATCAAGGAATCGGACAATAACCGACAGACAAAGCGCCTGACACAAATGCATAAAAATGCGATGCGCCTGCTCTCGCTCGTCAATCAGTTGCTCGATTTCAGGAAATCAGAAGAAGCAGACCTTCATCTCATACCATCTGAAGGAGACATAGTGGGGTTCGCCCGCAATGTCTGCACATCTTTCGTCAGTCTTTCCGACCGAAAAAACATAAATCTGACATTTTATTCCTCCCAGCAAAGCATTGAACTACTTTTCGATGCAGACAAAATGGAGAAGATCTTCATGAACTTACTTGGAAATGCCTTTAAGTTCACTCCGGAAGGTGGGCGAATCGACGTGGCAATAGAGTTGAGTGGAGAGGCCAATTCAAAACTCCGCATACAAGTCTCCGACACGGGAATAGGAATAAAGGATAAAGATAAGGAGCATATATTCGAACGCTTCTATCAGGTGAATGACGATGGAGAGTCGCTCCAGGGCACAGGGAGCGGCATTGGCCTGAGCATGGTCAGCGAATACGTAAGGCTTCACGACGGCACAATAAGAGTGACCGACAACATAGAACGCGGCAGCGTCTTCATCATAGAAATCCCTATAAGACATAGTGATACCACTCAGGAAACATCATACGCCGATAAAACAAAAGGTTTGGAGCAACCGGAGTCGATAGACACCGCACTGCCTATCGCAGAAAATGAGGGTGTCGGCCAAGTAAAGCGAAAGAAAGTGCTTATTGTCGATGACAGCCACGACATGACAGAGATGCTCAAAGACAGTCTTGACAGTATCTACGAAGTTGTGACAGCCTCAGACGGAGCAATGGCACTAAAGAAAGCACTGGATACGAAGCCCGACATCATTCTTACCGACCTGATGATGCCCAAAATGAACGGAATAGAACTATGCAGAGCACTGAAAGAGAATCAGGAAACTGTAAATATCCCAATTATTATCCTGACTGCCAAGCATGACCTTGGAGTGAAACTCGAGGGTCTGACAATCGGAGCAGATGATTACATAACGAAACCATTCAACTTAGATGTACTCCGGCTTAAGATGAGGCGTCTCATCGAGCTAAATTCCAAGGGGGCGCGCAGGACTCTTATCGAGCCGGAACCGGACAATATCAAGATAACCCCGCTTGATGAGAAATTGATTGAGAAAGCCATGAAATACGTTTCCCAAAACATCAGCAAGTCGGAACTGTCGGTAGAAGAACTCAGCGACGCACTTGCAATGAGCAGGGTAAGCCTATATAAGAAGATCAAGCAAATCACAGGGAAAAGTCCAATTGAATTCATAAGAATCATAAGGCTCAAGCGTGCGGCACAATTACTTAGGGAAAGTCAGCTCAACATTTCAGAAATCGCCTATCAGACAGGGTTCAACAATCCAAAGATGTTTAGCCGCTACTTCAAGGAGGAATTCGGGATACAACCCTCTGCATATCAAGCTCAGAAAAGAAACGACATCTCAGTGAAATATTGAATCGGGGCCTGAGATTCCCAAATGTTGAAAAAATCCCGGTGACCAGCACAGGCAACCGGGATTAAGACCCCGTCTCATAAGATTTTAGAGGCCCCGTGGAAGCTGGGTTGGGATGATTTTCGGCATGCAGGCTCGGGAGCATAGCGG
>CAYQXG010000080.1:0-13185 GCA_964421525.1 uncultured Sangeribacter sp.
GCTCCTTCGCTCAAATGACAAAAATCGATCCAACCCTGGGACCCTAGCGACCCCATTTTTTATGAGTCAGGGCCTTAATAAGCATACGGTATCGGGATCATCTACCCCGATACCGTTTTCTGTACAATTTCAGCACAATATTAGCAAAGTGAAGGCGTTATTTTTATATGGTGCGAAATATCCTGATGCTTTTTCTGTCAATATTTGCTTCTGTTCAAGCCAGTGGACAGCTGGCGGCTAACGCATATTCATTTTTGGATGTATCTTCATCCACTCATGCTTTAGCTCTTGGCGGCTATGCCATTGCAACCACCAGCCCCGACCCGATGCTGGTTGACCAAAATCCTGGACTACTCGGACCGGAGATAGGAAAAGTCGCGGCTATCAGTTACATGCGCTATTTCGGATCTTCCAATTTTGCAGCCGCACGTTTCGCTCATTCTTCAGGCGAACATGGTGCATGGGCAGTTGGAGTCCGTTATCTTGACTATGGTTCCATAGACGGTTATCTTCAAGACGGAACCCCAACAGGCAGTTTTAAACCGCAGGATATTTCGGTTGAAGGAACATACAGTCATGATTTCAACGATAGACTGCGAGGTGGAATTAACGCAAAACTTCTATATAGCAACTATGAGGAATACACAGCAGTCGCTCTCGCTGCGGATTTAGGAATCAACTACTACGATGACGAGAAAGACCTTTCTCTATCAGCGGTTATTAAAAATGCCGGAGGACAAGTCAAACGCTTCAACGAATCCTATGACCACCTACCCTTTGATATTCAGTTGGGATATATGCATGGGCTCGGACAAGGACCATTTTCATTATCTATAACTGCTCATCATCTGACTCATTGGAAATTGCCATATTACAGCCACGATCAAGAAAGCGGGGATGATGTTCCTAAAGAAGCTGACTATAAGTTCCTCAACACCTTGTTCCGACACTTGACATTCGGACTACAATACATGCCAAGCGACAGATTCTATGCTGCATTGGGATATAACTACAAGACCCGAGGGGATATGAGCACATACCAACGCAGCTTTTTCAGTGGATTCTCACTTGGGATTGGATTGAATGTAAGCGATTTCTCAATAGGTGTAAGTTTCTCACAGCCACACAGATCAGCCTCTACTGTCGCCCTAAATCTCGCTTATTTTCTTTAAAATTCAGACTATTTCCGAAAAGGGATGGAGTGAACAACACGGACCGGCACACACCGATGAGCATGACGTCCGGGATTCCAACACGGCATCTCGGCGAGAATACGCATTGCTTCAAGATTTAGAGAACGATGGCTGCCTTTTATCACCTTGAGATGTGAGATATTTCCATCTGCATTCACAACAAAACTACAGGTGACACGTCCTTCAATGCCCTTTTCATACGCCTCGGCTGGATATTGACGTGTTTTGTTGATATATTCCATCAATGCTTCGTTACCACCTGGGAAAGTAGGCTTTTCATCTACAAAATCGTATTCAAAAACTTCTTTGAAAGCCTGTAGGCCATCGGCAGTTGATCCGGCCGCTACACGGCATGTCTGAGCCGATGCCCCGGATACACCAAGGATCAGGATAATTATGGATGAGAGAAGAGGTTGTAAGGTTGATTTAATAGTCATCAATGATTTTGATTTAGTAATGATGTTCGCAAAATTAGGGTGATTTTTTGATATGTGCAAGTGAATTAGGTGGATATTAAACTTATTTAACTTTATTTAAGGCGTCGCGATACTTAGCAGTTGTAAGTTTTCAAATTTTATATCCTAATGGGAAAAGGCATAACGGATTTGCTTCTGTCCACATTATCGTTGTCATCTTCATTGTCATCTATTTGGCGGAGAGAAAAAAGATTTGCGCGTGTGGGGAATTTTGTGTAAATTTGCAGTCTGAGCGGTAATTTAGCCGCAAATATGATGAAAAATTGAAAAAACACTATATAATAATGGACAAGAAAGCTCTTTTGATTATCCTTGACGGATATGGCATCGGCGACCATCAGAAGGATGACGCCATCTACAACACCCCGACTCCTTTTATCGACAGTCTGGTGGCTGAATATCCCAACTCACAGCTTCAGGCATCAGGCGAAAATGTTGGTCTGCCTGATGGACAGATGGGCAATTCAGAGGTGGGCCATCTTAATATTGGTGCCGGCCGAGTGGTATATCAGGATCTCGTAAAGATCAACCGTGCAATCGCCGACGGCAGCTTTATGGATAACCCTGAAATCAAAAGTGCATTCGGATATGCACAGAAAACTGGAATGCCGATCCACTTCATGGGACTCACCTCTGCAGGTGGTGTACACTCAAGCCTCGACCATCTTTTCGCACTGTGCGACACAGCAAAAGCTTATGGACTTGATAAGGTCTACATCCACGCTTTCATGGATGGCAGAGACACCGATCCCAAGAGCGGAGCAGGATATCTGCAGGAGGTTGAAGACCATTGCACGAAAAGTGCCGGTACTATAGCAAGTGTAATAGGACGCTATTATGCTATGGACCGGGATAAGAACTGGGACCGTGTGAAAGAGGCATACAACCTGCTCATCTATGGTGCAGGCAAGGAAACATCAGACGTGGTTAAGACTGTTGAGGAGTATTACGAGGAAGGCATAACCGATGAATTCATGAAACCGATTGTCAACGACAAAGTAGACGGACGTATCGGTGCAGGTCATGTAGTCATTTTCTTCAACTACCGCAACGACCGTGCAAAAGAGCTGACAACAGTTCTAACTCAGCATCCCGAAGCCGGAATGAACATTATTCCGGATCTACAATATTACTGCATGACCCCCTACGATAGCAGTTTCACGGGAGTTCACATACTTTTCCCTAAAGAAGATGTAGCAAACACGCTCGCCGAATATCTCTCTGCAAAGCAACTCAAGCAACTCCACATAGCGGAGACCGAGAAATATGCTCACGTGACCTTCTTCTTCAATGGAGGCCGTGAAGCTCCTTTTGATGGAGAGGAACGTGTTCTTGTGCCATCACCGAAAGTTGCAACCTACGATCTGAAGCCAGAAATGTCAGCACCCGAAGTGACAGAGAAACTTGTCGACGCCATTGACAGCGAGAAATTTGATTTCATTGTGGTCAACTTTGCCAACGGCGACATGGTAGGTCACACTGGTGTATATCCTGCTATCCAGAAAGCTGTCGAAACGCTCGACGAATGTGTGAAGAAAGTAATCACTGCAGCCTTGGCACATGGATATGAAAGCATCATATTGCCGACCATGGCAATGCCGACCATGCTCTTAACGAGGATGGATCTCCCAACACAGCTCACTCGCTCAACCCGGTACCTTTCATCTATGTAGGCAACAAGAATTCAAAAGTGAAAAACGGCCGTCTTGCCGACGTGGCTCCTTCCTTACTCCATATTCTTGGACTTCCGCAGCCCAAGGAAATGACAGGAGAAAACCTAATCGCAAATTCATAAATAAGCGATTAGATTTTAGATCTCTGGAACCTAAAATCTGGACTCTAATGAAGAAATTTGGATTTATCTTAGCAACTATAGCTGCGGCGACCATTGGGGTCGCCGCACGCGATTTAGTGATACTGCACACCAATGATACTCATTCCCTGATATTGCCGGATTCCGAGGGAAAAGGAGGTGTGATGCAACGTAAAGCAATCATAGACTCAGTCAGGAAAGCAAACAAAGACGTGTTGCTTATAGATGCCGGTGATAAAGTGCAAGGTTCATTGTATTTTAAATTCTTCAAAGGAGACGTTGAATATCCTCTCCAGCAGATGCTCGGGGTCGACATCAGTATTCTCGGCAACCACGAATTTGACAACGGACTTCAAGCGCTTGCTGATAAGGAACGGACTTTGAAAAGCGAACGTCTTTCTGCCAACTATGACTTCACCGGAACGCCGGCCGAAGGTCTTTTCAAACCTTACACGGTGAAAAACATCGGTGGCAAGAAAATCGGATTTATCGGTATCAACATAGATCCTGTTTCGATGATTTCCGAACCGGACTATGCAGGAATGAAATATCTCGATGTCATAAAGACTGCCAACGAGACCGCAGCTCTACTGAAAAACAAGAAAAAATGTGATTTAGTGGTTGCTGTTACGCATATCGGTTATACTAAGGCAAATGAAAAGGCCAACGATCCTGAATTGGCACGCGCCTCAAAAGACATCGATATAATTATTGGAGGGCACAGCCACACACTGATCGACCCCTCCAATCCGGATAAATACCCGTGCATTGTTGAGAATGCAGAAGGAAGACCTGTTTTGATTGTACAAGCCGGAAAGTCGGGCAAATATATCGGACAGATAAGGATAGACCTCGACAAATTGAAATCTTCCACACCTGCAGACTTTGAGTATTCACTGATAGAAGTGACCGACAGGTTCCCGGAAGATCGCCTTGACCCGAAAATCAAGAATTTCCTTCAACCTTTCACAGATTCACTCAACACAGTGAAAAAAGACATTATTGGCTATGCTGCTCAAGACTTCAATTATTTCGGACGAACCGGCCTCTTTCCCAACTGGTCGGCTGACTTCGGCAGCTGGTATGGTAATCTAAAGCTTGACTCTCTCCGTCAGAATGACCCTTCTGTTCCAAAACTTGATTTTGCCATTATGAATGTTGGAGGAATCCGCAATAATATTCCCGCTGGACCCGTTTCAAAAGGTCATATAATGGATACATTCCCATTCAACAACAGGTTCGTCATCATGCAGATAAGCGGGAAAGACATAATCGAGACTATGAGAGTCGCAGCTAAAAAAGGTGGCGAAGCTGTAAGCAATGAAGTTAGAGTCGTATCCGACAGCAACCGCAACTTGAAGCGTGTTATCTTAGATCTTAAAGAGATTGACCCTGAAAAGATCTATACTGTAGGCACTATAGACTATATTGCATGGGGAAACGATGATCTGCTATCAATGTCAAACGGCAAATGGATATTCAACGATGATGTGGAACTTTGCGCAGCCATTATCAGATATTTGACAGAACTTACAAGTCTTGGACTCCCTATGGCTGGAGATGCCACTCCCAGATTTGTATATTAGAATAGTCGATAGCCACCAGATTTCTTAGAAATATGGGGAATTCAAGGATATTTGGATTAATTGGATTAATAGGAATTATTGTCATCCTCAATGGATGCGACCTAAGGACTCTGACTCGTATTAAAGAGGCTCAGCCTGAATCACCGGCACAAGTCGAGATGATCGATACAGTTCCACCTGAATCTGACATCACTGCAGACGCAGTGGCATGGGCAGATTCAATTATGGACAGCATGACCCTTGAAGAACTTGCCGGCCAGCTAATTATGCCGGCAGTTTATGCTGATGACAGCAAACCGGCAATGCAGCTTGTAAGAGGATATGCAACCGACAGCCATGTTGGTGGTGTTGTGCTTCTGAAAGGCACTGTGGAATCTGCACGTAATATTGCTGATACCCTCCGCAGTTTACTTCCTGCTCCCCCATTCATCGCCATAGATGCAGAATGGGGCCTTGCAATGCGGCTTGAAAATACGCCTGCATTTCCACGAAATGGCAGAATATCGCAAGAGGCAGACGAGACCTTGCTTTTCGATTACGGTCACGAGGTGGCACGAGAATGCCGTCAGATTGGAATAAACATGGTCTTGGGTCCTGTGCTTGACGTGTTGCCACAAGGACGCAAGAAATCAGGAATAGGCTCACGCAGTTTTGGTATGGATGCCCACAGGGCTGCCCGATTGGGAGTAGCATACGCAAAAGGTATAGAGTCGGGTGGTGTGATGAGTGTGGCAAAACATTTCCCTGGCCACGGATCTGCGGATGCAGATTCACACAAGACCCTGCCGGTAGTAAAGAAAACACGCAAAAATCTCGAGGAAACAGATCTTGTTCCCTTTAGGGAATATGTAGGCAATGGGCTTAGCGCAATAATGACCGGACACCTTTATGTTCCGGCTCTTGACGAAGAAGAGGAACCTGTTACTGTGTCAGAAAACATATTAAGAGGATTGCTTCGCTATGACATGGGATTTCAGGGCCTTATTGTCACTGATGCAATGAATATGGCAGGTGCCGAGGGAAATTCAGCTGCGGATGCAATAATAGCCGGTGCCGATATAGTGCTCGCACCTGCCAACACAGAAGATGAGGTAACCATACTTGCTGATGCAGTGAGAAAAGGAATTTTTCCACTTCATGAACTTCGAGACAGGGTGGGGAGAGTGCTTTTCCATAAATACCTGATGGCACGTGATTCATCAAAGCCTGATGAGATAGTAGCCTCTGAAGAAGCTGAACGAATAAAGCAAGCTCTTTCTCCAAGCCTATAATCTATAAATATGGAGCAAATATGAAGTTTAAACTTTTTAGTATAAAGATTGTTGAATAAGTAAATGAGGAAGTGAAAATGCCTCATTGCATTTCAAAAAACAGTGAATAACGTCCGTCAGATTGCAAAAGTGCAATCTGGCGGCAAAATAAATTAAATTTAATATGACGATAGAATTAATTGGAACTTGGGCCGGAGAAGTTTATAAGGCTCTTGAGGCAAGCGAAGCTAATGGACTTGGTATGAAAAACCTGAAAAAGGCAACTAAGCTTAAGAAAGATGAACTTATGGCAGCTCTTGGTTGGCTCGGAAGAGAAGGCAAGATCAGCCTCGCAACAAACGATGAAGAAATCGTAGTTGCCCTTATCTAAGCAAGACTTTATAACAGACTAAGAGAGGAAGCTGAATCAGCTTCCTCTCTTTTATTTGCCTCTCAATTGTTTGCCGCAGACATTCAAATACAATTACACAATAGAAAACTCACATACAATTTTCTATTTTCAATTTTTTACATTATCTTTGCAGAAACGAAAAAAGAATAGAATATGTTTTCACCTGAAACCTACATCAGCCGCCGTGCTGAACTCAAGAAACGACTTGGAAATGGATTAGTACTTCTCCTCGGCAACGAATATGTTGGGATGAACTACCGCGACAATGAATATGAATTCCGTCAAGATTCAACCTTTCTCTACTATTTTGGACTTAATCACGACGGGCTCAACGCAATAATAGACATTGACAACGATCGCGACATTATTTTCGGAGATGAACTGACAATCGACTCTATAGTATGGACCGGAAATCTTCCTACGCTTCATGAGCTTGCGGCAAAGGCCGGAGTAAATGATGTTAGACCTTCATCTGAACTCAAGCCATATCTCGACAAGGCCCGCGCTGCCGCTTCACCGGTGCATTATATACCCTATTACCGTGCCGGACACGAACTTAAACTTCTTGAGCTCCTTGATCTTCAGCCCGGTGGTGCTGTTCCTTCCGTGCCATTGATCAAGGCAGTGGTCGACATGCGAAATCATAAGAGTCCTGAGGAAATAGCAGAAATTGAGAAAGCTTGCGAAGTGACGGCATTGATGCATAAAGCTGCAATGAAGGCCGCGCGCCCGGGACTTACAGAGTATCAAATGAAAGCAATTGTAGAAAAGGTTGCAACTGAGAACGGCATGCGTTGCTCTTTCCCTACAATAGCTACCGTGCATGGAGAGATTCTGCACAACCATAGCTATAACAATGTTTTGAAAGACGGTCAACTGTTCCTTCTCGATGCCGGGGCCGAAACCCAAATGGGATATGCCGGCGACATGTCGTCGACAAGTCCGGTTGCCGATCGCTACTCCGACAGGCAGAAAGCCATCTACGATCTGCAACAAGCCGCGTCACGTAATGCAGTGGCAATGCTGCGTCCGGGAGTCCCATTCTACGACGTGCACATGGAAGCTGCGCGAACAATAGCTACCGGACTAAAGGATATGGGGATCATGAAAGGAGACATCGAGGAGGCAATCAAGGCTGGTGCCCATGCGATGTTTTTCCCTACCGGACTTGGTCACATGATGGGTCTTGATGTGCACGACATGGAAAACCTCGGTGAGGTATGGGTTGGCTATGACGGCAAGCCAAAATCAACAGTATTCGGGTTCAAGTCATTGCGGCTTGCCCGTCCTCTTGAAGAGGGTTTTGTATTTACAATTGAACCTGGTATCTATTTCATGCCGGAATTGACCGAACTTTGGAAGAACGAGGGCAGACACAAAGACTTCATCAATTTCCACGAAGCAGAAAAGTGGCTCGGTTTCGGCGGCGTGCGCAATGAGGAAGATTACCTCGTTACTGCTGACGGACACCGGAGGCTGGGACCAGGCATACCTATGACAACAGAGGCTGTTGAAGCCCTCAAAGCCAACGACTGACGATTACCATGCCTGACAATAACTACCAAAAAAGAACGAGAAAACCGGTGGCGCCTATGACGGACCCCACCGGAAAACTGCCTCCTCGCGACACGGACCTCGAGGAAGCAGTTCTCGGTGCACTTATGATAGAGAAGGATGCATACATGAACGTGTGCGACATCCTCACTCCTGAAAGTTTCTATGATCCTTCACATCAAAAGATTTTCGGAGCCATAATGCAGTTAGGTCTCTCTCAGAGGCCAATTGATATGCTTACTGTTGTGGAGCAGCTGCGTGCCAACGGAGATCTGGAAGAAGTAGGTGGACCGATAAAGATCACGAGCCTCACATCAAACATCTATTCTGCAGCAAATGTGGAATATCATGCAAAGATCGTGGCTCAGAAGTATCTTGCACGACGTCTTATTTCCTATGCCACCAATATTGAGACTAAGGCTTTCGACGAAGGTAATGATATAGACGATCTGCTGCAGGAAGCAGAAGCCCTGCTCTTCGATATCTCTCAAAACCAGATAAAAAGAGAGGTGACACAGATCGATCCAGTGATCAACCTTGCACTCGAACAAATCCAGAATGCATCCAACTCATCTTCCGGACTTTCAGGTCTGCGCACAGGCTACACAGAACTCGACAAGATGACTTCCGGATGGCAAAATTCCGATCTGATCATCATTGCTGCTCGTCCCGCTATGGGAAAGACGGCATTCGTGCTCTCTATGGCAAAAGAAATGACTGTCAACTACAGCACCCCCGTTGCTATATTTACTCTTGAGATGGCAAATGTGCAGCTCGTGAAGCGTCTTCTATCTAATGTGGCGAGCTTGGAAGGTGAAAAGATAAAGAGCGGACAGCTCAGCAACGAAGAATGGGATAGGTTGAATGCTTCGTTGAAAAATGTTTATTCCGCTCCCCTCTATCTTGATGAGACACCGGGATTGAGCATAACTGAACTGCGCACAAAAGCCAGACGACTGGTAAGGGAACATGGCGTGAAAATGATAATGATCGACTATCTTCAGCTCATGAGTGCCGGGGGATTAAAGCTTGGCAGCCGTGAACAGGAGGTGTCAACTATTTCACGTTCGCTTAAAGCACTTGCAAAGGAACTGAACATACCCATTATTGCACTTTCCCAGCTTAACCGAAGCACAGAGACACGCGAAGACAAGCGTCCTGTACTTTCCGACCTCCGCGAATCGGGAGCGATAGAGCAGGATGCAGATATCGTCTGCTTTATACACCGTCCGGAATACTATACCAAAAGTGGCGAGGATGCCCAGGGCAACGATATACGCGGACTTGCTGAGCTTATTGTTGCCAAGCACCGTAGTGGTGCGGTTGGTGATGTAAAATTAAGATTCGTTTCAAAATATGCCAAGTTTGAAAACTGGCAGGAAGGTTACAATGCAGTAAGAAACGCATTAGGCGAGTCGGGCGAGAGCACAAAGATGGAATTCAAATCAAAGATGAATTCCGGTGCATCAGGAAACGATTCAGTGGCATCAAAATTCTCACAAGGAGGTACAAACTTCCATTTTTCTGATGACCCTGTGGCTGGAGGTCAGATACCAGATATCATGCCCGACGGAGCCGGAGATGTAGTGCCTTTCTGACTTAATTTTATATTACTGAAAACCAACTTGGATTCCAACCTCAAAGTATTGCCTCAAGTGTGGTTTTCTGAGCTACGAGTCCCATCGATTCATAGAAACGCACAGCCGACGGATTACAGCTCCATACGTTCAGGGTGATGTTATAGAATCCGTTTTCCTTTGCCCATTTCTTTACACATTCATATAATTTGCTGCCGAGGTGCATGCCCCGGCATTTTTCGTCTACGCATAGGTCGTCGATATATAGCGACTTGAAAGGACGGAGATGAAGATCAGAAGTATGATCCTGAACCACGCAGAAACAGTAGGCAAGAGCCGTGTCATTGTCGTCAGATAAGATAAATACTGGTGTTGAAGGATCTGAGATAATTGCCAATACCCCTTTCTCATCATATTTGGTATGTCCATTGATAAAAATGTCGGGGCGCCCGGCAGCATGCACGTCATTCACCTGGTGAAGCAGACTCATGATTACCGGAATATCGGCAGTAGAAGCGAAGCGAAACATATCAAAAATTTTAACATTTGCAATATTTTTTTGAACCTAATGAGGAGATGGAGCGTTTAAGTTACAAACGAAACAAAAACTATAAACTAAAAAAACTAAAGACCATGGATACTATGGAGAATAAAGATAGACTTCGGGAAAAGGAAGATAAAGCATTCGACCAAATGAGAAAAGCTGGAAAAAACATTCAGGAAGCTCGTGAACGCAAGGAAGATGGATCACAGAAAAGCAGTCGCCTTTGGGTATGGCTTGGTGTTCTTGTCCTGATTTTCATCTTGCTCTATTGGCTCTTCGCCATCGGAACATTCGGAGATCTTGCCAACTGGTTTAATGGCTGATTTTGATTCCCTGCAACCGGGGACTATAATGAAAATATTATTAAGATCGTCATCGCTTTAGCGCTGACGGTCTTTTTTTGACATTCATCCCAGTCTTCCTTCATCAGCATAGGAATAAAAACCGGCAGTGGTAACTATTACATGATCAAGCATTCGAATATCCATCGTTTTGCAAGCATCATACAATTTTCTTGTAATGTTGTCATCTTGAACTGACGGACGAATAGTCCCGGAAGGATGATTATGACACATAACCACTGCATCCGCGTTTTCAAGCAACGCTCGCTTAATCACCATCTTAGTATCGAAAACAGAGGCTACTGAACTACCACTTGTCAGTCGGAATTCCGTAAGCACCTGATTCCTTCGGTTCAGCAGAAGAATCCAAACTTCCTCATGATCCAGGTTGGCTATTCTATAGCGCATTCGCTCATGAATTGAACTTGAAGCTCTTATTAAATCAATCTGCCTGGTGCTCTGATCAATCGACTCCTGAAGATATCGTCTCATCACCTCCATCATTGCCTCAACCTGAAGGGCCTTAGCATCGCCAATTCCTTTGGTAAGCATCAGTTCTTTGCGAGTTCTCCTTTCAAGCTTCAACAATGAGTTGTCGTTGTCATTCATCAGCTGTCTGCAAAGATCGGTGATAGGGAGACCTGGTTGACCGGTGCGCAAGATCAACGCAAGAAGCTCAGCAGTCGTAAGCGAGTGAATGCCATGAGCCACCGCACGTTCCCGCGGGCGCTCCTCCTTAGCCATATCCTTGATAGTTAAAGTCTGCATTTCCCCACAAGTAGCAGGCTCTCGAGCCTCAAGTCCGAAATCTTCGCGTTTCATTTCCCTTTTCTCATTTTCACCTCCTGAGCCTCATCACGGCCATGACGCAATAGTATCTTCCAAATATATGCACGTAGAAATCCGGTGCCGTATCCCCACAGCTGCACCATTGAAGCAGCTACTGCCATAGTTCCGACTTTCAAGCTGTGAGTTGAGATTATTGCTGAAGTCCAGAGGGCGAGAAGATAAGCGGCAAGAGGCAGCAACCACAAAGGGTTGAAAAAGGCTCCTATTATCATTGCGGTAGCTCCTATCACAAAAAGAGCAGGAGCCCAGTGCACGGCTTTCATGCTGCCAGGATAAAGCAGTTGCAGAGTGATTCTCGACATGCCGAATACATGAACCTGACGCCAGAATTTGGCAAGACTTCCACGGCGCTTATGATAGACCTTAACACTCCGTTTGAGCTCAGGCGAATAGCCTGCCAGCCTGATTCGTGTTGACATATCTATGTCTTCGCTAAACATTTCACGGAAACCGCCAACACTCTCGTATACCTGACGAGAGAATCCCATATTAAAAGTTCTTGGCACGAATTTTTCCATCTGGACTTTACCACCCCTAATTCCTCCGGTAGTGAGGAATGCGGTCATAGCAAAATTTATTGCCTTCTGCGTGTCGGTGAAACTTGAATGAGCATCATCAGGTCCACCGAAACAATCGCACCATCTTTCAGACAGAGCAGTCCTTAGTTTCTCAATGTAGTCGGGAGGAAGTATGCAGTCAGAGTCTACAAAGACAAAATAGTTGCCCCTCGCATGATCCATACCGTAATTTCGCGCAGGTGAGCGACCTTCGTTGTCTTTATAAAAATACTGCAAGGCGACTTCCGAGGCAAACGCCTCGGCTTCCGCCTTGCAGGTTATTGTGCTTCCATCTTCCACAATCACAGCTTCAAAGCCCTTATCTGTCTGGGCAGCGAGACTCGCCATCAGTTCCCTGACTTCATCAGGCCTATTATAGACCGGTACGATTATGGAAAATAATATTGACATGCGATGTCGGTTTATTCAGTAGCCAGTCTTCATTTTTCTTGATTTCTGACTTCCGGTCTCTTGATTTAGGCTTTTACACGACCTACGTAAGAACCATCACGAGTGTCAACCTCGATTATCTCACCTTCGTTGATGAAGAGAGGGACACGCACCTCAGCTCCGGTTTCAACGGTTGCAGGCTTAAGGGTGTTGGTTGCTGTATCACCTTTCAAACCCGGCTCAGTGTAAGTAATCTTAAGTTTAGTCTTGATAGGCATCTCAGCGAAAAGAACTGTGTCGGTTGATGCATCGCGAACAACCTCAACTGTATCGCCCTCTTTCATGTAAGGAGCACCGGTCACAAGGTCTTTCTTGATAGGAACCTGATCATAGGTCTCATTGTCCATGAAGATATCATCATCGCCATCGGTATAGAGATACTGGTAGGGACGACGTTCTACACGCACGTCTTCAAGTTTCTCACCGATATTGAAACGGCGTTCAAGCACGCGGCCGTCAACTACATTTTTAAGCTTAGTGCGCATGAATGTGTTGCCTTTGCCTGGCTTTACGTGAAGAAATTCGATTACGAAATAGAGCTGGCCATCCATGCGGATGCAGGTGCCATTCTTGATGTCTTGAG
>CAYQXG010000081.1:0-13086 GCA_964421525.1 uncultured Sangeribacter sp.
TAGAAGTAGGAGCTCTTCCTACCGACACAGTTCGTTCAATCCTTTCTAAAGAAGGCGTTATGCTTATGAAGCACCTTCGTGGTGGCGTAAAGAAAGGCGCTTTCACAGAAGAAGAGGCTCAAAAGCGTTTCGACGCATGGAAGGCAGACCGCGCAAAAGTTGCAAGCGCATTCCAGGCTAAGAAGAGCGCAAAGGCTGCAGAAGAGGCTAAGGCTCGTTTAGAGGCTGAAGCAGCTCAGAATAAGGCAAAGAGCGAGGAAGTAGCGAAGAAGAAAGCAGAGAAACTCGCAGCAGCCGAAGCAGCAGCTAAAGCAGCTGAGGAGAGCGAAGCAGCTGCAGTTGAAGAACAAGCTGCAGAGTAAATCTGACCACGGGACAGATACAATTACTGATACTGAACGTATAATACTATAAAGTTGTAAATTTTTATCTTCAAAATTTGCACAGTTCAAAAAAAAGCAGTAACTTTGTATCGTCAATCACAAAGACAATCATGATGGGTTAGAATTCATCATGATTTAGAAGGCCGATTAGTGTAGCGGTTAGCACGCCACCCTCTCACGGTGGAGACTCGGGTTCGAGTCCCGGATCGGCTACCAAGACCAATACTCGAAGAGTGTTGGTCTTTCTTTCATTATAACAATAATGATTAACGATTAATGATCAATTTATTTTTCCTAAGTTGAGTTAGCGAAACTTCGATATTATAATATGGCGAGTATATTGGAGCGTCTTGAAGGACTTGACGCAAAATTTGAAGAAATATCCACGTTAATCACAGATCCATCTGTTATTGCAGATCAAAAGCGATATGTGAAGCTGACAAAGGAATATCATGATCTGGAAAAGATACTGAAGTCTGCAGATCGCTACCGTATTGCTCTATCGAACATCGAGGAGGCGAAGAGTGTAATTGCCGATGAAAGTGATGAGGAAATGCGGGCGCTTGCAAGAGAGGAACTTGACGAAGCACAGCGACAGCTTCCGAAACTTGAAGAAGAGATAAAGCTTCTTATGATTCCCCCGGACCCTGACGATTCGAAAAACTGTGTTGTTGAGATACGTGGAGGAACCGGAGGCGACGAGGCTGCTTTATTTGCAGGCGACCTGTTCCGGATGTATCAGAAGTTTGCCGAACGAAAAGGTTGGGCACTTGCAGTCAGCAATACTTCAGAGGGAGCAGCAGGAGGATATAAAGAAATTGTATTTTCGCTTTCGGGAGATGGAGTATATGGAATCATGAAATATGAGAGTGGAGTTCATCGTGTGCAACGGGTGCCTGCTACAGAGACTCAAGGAAGAGTGCATACATCTGCAGCAACAGTGGCTGTGCTTCCTGAAGCTGAAGAATTTGATGTTGAAATTCATGAAGGGGAGATAAAATGGGATACTTTCCGCTCTGGAGGAGCCGGAGGCCAGAACGTTAATAAAGTAGAATCAGGGGTAAGACTTCGTTACAATTGGAAAAATCCAAATACCGGTGTAGTTGAAGAAATACTCATAGAATGTACCGAGACACGAGATCAGCCCAAGAACAAGGAGCGAGCACTGTCTCGACTAAGGACATTTATATACGATAGGGAGCACCAGAAATACCTTGACGACATCGCATCTAAAAGGAAGACTATGGTAAGCACCGGCGACCGTAGTGCCAAGATTAGGACCTATAATTTTCCACAAGGCCGCATGACAGACCATCGCATCAACTACACTGTCTATAACCTCGGCACATTCATGGACGGTGACATACAGGAGTGCATCGACAGATTAATAGTGGCTGAGAATGCAGAGAAACTTAAATCAGCTGAGATATAACAATAAAAAAGTCACCGAAACCGGTGACTTTTTTAGTAGCGGGATCGAGAATTGAACTCGAGACCTCCGGGTTATGAATCCGACGCTCTAACCAACTGAGCTATCCCGCCATTCTTAAATTTCATATTGCTCACGGGTAACATTTCCCGTTTGCGAGTGCAAAGTTACTGCTTTTTTTTCAACCCACCAAATTTTACAACTCTTTTTTTTCAAAAAAAAAAGCATTATCTTTGCAAATGATTTGAGATAAAAAACGTTCAAAATCTGCATAACATTAATTTACACCATTTTGAATACTTTCGAAAAATATTTCCGCCGCTGCTCCATCATGAAGGACCTTATATTGGTTAGCGTGCTTGGCATGATAATTTGTTCCTGTAGCACTGGAATAGAGAGCACCAAACCTATAAAGATGAGTAAAGAAGACAGAAAGCAAATGGCGGCAAGTGTTGAGCAAGAGTTTGCCGCAAGCATCCATGGCACTCCCCTATCTTCATGGGAGAAAGGCAAAAGATTTCTTGCCATGAGTGAGCGCACTCTTTACTTATTTGATCCTTCAAGCTTAAATTTCACCGGGCATGACGAATCTATTTTAGGTAAGACATTGATTTATGAAGGAATTGAAAGCCGTACAAATCCCGATCTAAGGGAAGAATGTATAATTCTATTTTCAGATGGTACACAAAGCTACCGTTATCCAACGGGTAAACCAACAAAAGAAGCGTTGACAGATATCGACAGCAGTAAAATGCCTTTGATGTCTGATCTTGATTTGATAGATCTATGGAAAAGCAAAATCAACGGTACTACTTTATGGACAAGGAGTAATTTATGGTATGATAAAAACGGGGACCGCCAAAATGGACTAAAATTTTATGAAGTAAAGGTGATCGATGTCATGCCTGCAACAGGAGATTTCCCGATAAATATTAAAATCGCAAGGCCCACAGGAGAAGAAGCATACTTACACATGAACTATACGTCCGAAACTCATGACACAAGAAATTTTGCTACATTGTTCTTCATGAATGATCCCAAGATAAAATATCCACACATTAGTGATGAGAACTGGGCAATGATTCAGAAAGGAAAAGTATGCCTTGGCATGACAAAAGAAGAATGCAAACTGGCGATAGGTAATCCCGATGAACTAAATGCAGGTCATTCACAGTCTCAGACAATGGATGTCTGGCAATATTCCAATGGCACATATTTATTCTTTACAGATGGTCTACTAACAAGATTCAGACAATGAAAATCGAGTATAACAAAGATTTAACATCACTGACAACATTTAAGGTTCCTGCCACAGCTTCTATATATGCAGAATATGAAGATGTTAAAGATCTTCTTGAACTGAGTCGCACTCCGGAATTCACCAACAATGAATATCTTCATATCGGAAGTGGCTCCAACCTCCTCTTTTTAAACCCTTTTAAAGGTATCATACTTCATTCACGGATAAAAGGTATCCGGAAATACCAAAAAGACAAGGAAACGGTATTCGTAATAGCCGGAGCCGGTGAGAAATGGACTGACCTTGTTGAATGGTGTCTTGAACGGGACATAGCCGGACTTGAGAACCTTGCCGGGATACCGGGCGAAGTTGGAGCATCTGCCGTACAAAACGTTGGTGCCTATGGCGCAGAGGCAGGAGATTTCATTCATTCTGTTGAGTGTTTTGACGTAGAGTCGAGAAAAACCATTACACTTTCGGGGGAAGAATGCGAATTTAAATATAGGGATTCTATTTTCAAACATCAGGCAAAAGGGAGATTGATTGTCTTGAGAATAAGTTATCGTCTGCGAATAGGGAAAGATGCAACCAACCTCTCCTATGAACCTCTTAGAAAATTTGCCGAGACTATTGGACGCACTCCCACCATCAAGGAATTGGCGGAGGAAGTGATCAGACTACGTGACAGCAAGCTGCCCAATCCAGCTGTAATTGGAAGTGCTGGATCATTTTTCAAGAACCCTGTCTTGAACAAATACTATTTTCAAGAAGAAATCAAGACAAGAGGAAACGACATACCTTTTCATGCTGCATCAGAAGGATTGGTCAAGTTATCCGGAGCATGGCTGATAGACCACGCCGGTTTGAAGGGTTATCGTCATGGAGGAGCAGAGATTTGGCCCGGACAACCACTTGTCATAGCCAATATAGGTGGAGCAACTGCAACTGACGTTGCCGAAGTTGCTCGCAAAGCAGTGGAGACTGTTAAAATCAAATATGGAGTTGAGCTAATTCCTGAAGTCAATTATATCGACTCGGAAATAAAAGTAACAATTCTTGGTAGCGGCACATCTAAGGGAATTCCTGAAATAGGCTGTACATGCCACACGTGCACATCCACTGATCCAAAGGATAAACGACTCAGAGCTTCCATTTTGGTAGAGACACACGGTCTTCGCATTCTTATTGATGCCTCACCAGACCTTCGGCAGCAAGCCCTACGGTTAGGTCTTAGCCGTCTTGATGCGGTCTTGCTCACACACCAACATTACGATCATGTCGGAGGTATCGACGACTTGCGCCCGTTTTGTGCCGGGAAGGATCTTCCCATATACACAAATGCACAGACATTCAAGGATCTCCATAACCGGATAGATTATTGCTTCCGAAAGAATAAGTATCCGGGCGTTCCAAGCCTTGATCTCCACGAAATGGAATGCAAACCATTCCTTATCGAAGGACTTAAGATCACCCCTATCGAAGTGATGCATGGAGCATTGCCAATATATGGCTACAGAATAGGTGACTTTGCATACATCACTGATGCAAAAACAATAGCTGATAACGAAAAAGAAAAACTTAGGGATTTAGAAGTTCTGATTCTTAACTGCCTTAGAGTAGAACAAGAACATTTTGCGCATCTAATTCTTCCGGAAGCCCTTGCACTTGTAGAGGAACTTAAGCCAAAACGTTGTTATCTCACACATGCATGCCACAGGCTTGGGCGACATGAGGATATATCTCGCATTCTTCCTCCCGGAGTGGAATATGCCTATGATAATCAAGTGATAATTGTTAAATAAACCTTTATAATCAAAATATAATGAAAAGCGGAAATTTTTCTATCAAGGTAAGGCTTGCCTTGATGAGTTTTCTTGAGTTTGCAGTCTGGGGAGCATATCTGACATCCTTAGGAAACTACCTTGGAAGAGTAGGTCTTGGGAGTGAAATCAAATGGTTTTATGCCATTCAAGGCATAGTCTCAATGTTCATGCCTTGCATAATTGGAATCATTGCCGACAAATGGATCCGAGCACAGCGTATGCTGAGCCTTTGTCATCTATTGGCAGGTTTGTTCATGGTATTTGCGGGGTATTATGGTATGTCTGCGGGAGATGCAGTGGAATTCGGACCACTTTTCTGGCTCTATACTATATCAGTAGCATTCTACATGCCTACAATAGGATTGAGCAATTCGGTTGCATATTCAGCATTAAATAAAGCTGGAATGGACACAGTGAAAGATTTTCCGCCTATCAGAGTATTCGGAACAGTAGGTTTCATTTGCTCAATGCTCTTTGTCAATTTCACACAGTTCCAGACAAACTACTATCAGCTCTTCACATCCGGAGCACTTAGTTTCGTGCTATGTGGTTATGCACTAACACTTCCCAACTGCGAAACCAACCCCAATGCAGAGGGGACACTTGCCGACAAATTGGGATTGAAGGCCTTCAGTTTATTCAAAGACAGGAAAATGGCAGCATTTTTTATCTTCTCCATGCTGCTTGGTGTCAGTCTGCAGATAACCAACGGATACGGAAACGTATTCATCACATCGTTTCAGGAAGTTGGGGAATTTGCCAACACTTGGGGTGCAAAAAATGCAAATGCATTGATATCACTATCGCAAATGTCAGAAACTTTGTGTATTCTTCTCATTCCATTCTTTCTCAAAAGATTCGGCATCAAGGGAACGATGTTTATCTCAATGCTCGCATGGGTGGGACGATTCGGATTCTTCGGTATCGGTAACCCGGGAGAACTGGTTTGGCTGTTTGTGCTTTCAATGATAGTATATGGCGTTGCTTTTGACTTCTTCAATGTATCAGGATCGCTATATGTAGATCAGGAAACAAACCCATCAATGAGAAGCTCGGCGCAAGGACTGTTCATGCTCATGACAAATGGTCTCGGTGCCACAATAGGCACATTGAGCGCTGGAGCGGTTCTGGACCACTTCGTATTCTCTCGTCCGGCTGGAGTGGAACAAATCGACGGATGGCACACAAGTTGGTTGATCTTCGCAGGATACGCATTGGTAGTTGCCATATTATTCTTCATCATCTTCCAAGACAAGAAGAAAGAAGACGTGAATCTGGATGAAGCAGTTGAGAAGAGTGGTATCGGGGCTGCTGGAGTAATTGAAGAAAAATAGCGATACTGAAAGATATCATCATAAGCAAGCATTTATATGATACAATTTTATGCTCCGGAAATTGAATCAACCGGAGTTCTGCCGGAGACTGAATCAGGGCATTGCAGCCGTGTACTACGCATGAAAGAGGGTGACCATATATTTGTTACTGACGGCAAAGGTCATCGCTATGAGTGCGTTATTCTTGAATCTCATCCAAAACACACATCAGTCGAAATCCTCACCACATCAGAGATAAAGCCATGGTGGGGATTCCGACTGGAAATATGCATAGCTCCATCTAAAAATATCGATAGAATGGAATGGCTTATAGAAAAAGCTGTCGAAATCGGTGTGGATAGAATCGTGCTAATGAAATGTGGCAGAAGCGAACGTAAGACAGTGCGGATCGACCGACTTGAGAAGATATCGGTTTCAGCCATGAATCAGTCACTTAAGACTAATTCCACTGAAATAATAGGGCCAATCGATTTCAAGACTGTAGCATCAGAAAATTTTGACGGGTTCAAGTGCATTGGCTATTGTGACGATTCAATACCTTTGAAAAGTTTTTCCAATGAGTTTTGTGGTGGAAACGTGCGAATCATGATTGGTCCGGAAGGAGACTTTACAGCTGAAGAAGTGGCTCTTGCCATCAGCAATGGATATATGCCGGTAACATTTGGGGGCAGCCGCCTCAGATTGGAGACCGCTGCCCTCTATGCTATAGTTGCTGCCCATGTGAAAGGCGACAACTCAATATTATGAATTCTTAACAATCATTGGAGTTGGCAAACCAAAAACACTTTCTCCTGTTGGAAGTTGCCTGCTCATTACACCTTCAAGCACAGTTGCACGGCTTGACTCATTTTCATAAACAAATAGATCAAACTTGGTCAGCATTGCAGCAACATGCTCAAAAACGGCCGATTGAATACCCTCATAGGGGATCCAGCTTGAAGTGCTTGTAAAACAATATACCTGGAAAGGAATGCCATTGGCTGTCTGCTGAAGAGTATTGACAAACAAATCATCTACTGAAGATATGTCCGGATTATTCAAAAGCCACATCTTCATATAAGCCCTGAACATTCCAAGATTGGTATCGATCGTTCCATCAGCAAGTCCTTCAGGATTGTTAACACAATATTCCTTACCGGCAGCTTTTTGTGCCTGTTTCTTCGCAATCCAATCTTTCATCAAAGGAATCTCAGCAACCCTGGCGATTAAATCAGGAGAAGCTTCGACTACGCTCTCACTGTCGATTAGGTAAGTACGAGCAATACGGCGGGTATTGCTTTCCTGCATCGGACGGTAAGTAGTGAATGTACCGCTTATCAAATTATATGGAGGGACAGAAGAAACTGTCTTATCCCAATTCTGTATCTTGACTTCTGTAAGGGAAACCTCCATCACAGTGCCGTTGGCATTTGTTCCTTCAACAGCAATCCAATCGCCAACATGGACTGAGTCATTTTCTGAAAGTTGAACTCCTGCTACCACTCCAAGAATAGAATCCTTGAAAACCAACATCAAAACAGATGCAAATACCCCAATACCGGCAATAAGATTACCCGGCGATTTATCAACCAAGATAGAAACAGCTACGATTGCAAACAATATCCAAATAATTCCACAAATAAGCTGCACCAGACCCTTCAATGGAAGATGTTTCTTATTTTCACGTTTGTCAACATGATTCCATATTATAAATGCAAGAATCGTAAGACACCTTGCCACTATAAATGAAAGGTAAATCCAAGTGATACGGGATAGCCAACTGCTGAGACTTGAATGCTGCTGCATGGTAAACTGTATGAAGACAAGGAAAAACAAAGCTGGAATAATCCTTGCCACCTTATTAAAAAAGCGAGCATTAGTCAAATCTGTGTAAATCGGGTTTTTCCATTTCTTACCCACCTGATTGACGAGAAATAGAATCACCAACTGTGCTATATAGCCTATACCCCACGATATTACAAAAACAAGGATAGAATAGATCCATAATTCCAAGGTTGCATGATGAGACAGGCCAAACAAATTGAAAATCCAATCTACAATGTTCATGATTATTCGCGCAACCTCATAGGTTCCTTCTTCAGTTCCTAACATTGTTACAGTAGGAAGCTTATCTGCCACTTCTGATGGAATTAAGCAAAGCAATGGGTGTATGTTCATAATGGAATCTTTTAAAATATTCAACACTTAAGTAGCTAATAAAAATTAATGCACATAAAAATTCGAGATTTTTTCGATGCAGTCTGGCTGCGTAATGAAGGAGCTTAGCGAGCTAAGCGACTGAACGACAATGCCGGAATGTCCGAAAATAGCCGGATTTATTTGTGCAAGATTGGTTCTGTTGAAGGTATACATATATCGTTTAATTTTTATTTGCTACTTATATGAGTGAAACAAACTATAGGGTAAACTGTTCATGTAGGCTGTTTTTCCTATTGAGGACTCAGATAAAATAATACGTAAAACAATACATGCACACGACTCTATCCGATGTGCAAAAAATCTGATTTATTACTTTACGAAGCAAATACGCACAACTAAGTGATTATCAGCAATTCTAAAAACGATTAAAATATTTTAACATAAATTTTGTATATTTTTTGTGTCATAATTAGGTTTGCGTGAAATATTTTTGTAACTTTGAAAACCGAAAAATCAAGAAAAAGAATTAACAGCATATATGGAACAGACACTGGTTATTCTTAAACCGTCAGCGATAGAAAGAGGATTGGTGGGAGAAATAATCTCACGGATCCAGAATAAAGGATTAATTATCACTGCAATGAAAATGATGCAGCTTGATGAGGCAATCTTGCGTGAACACTATGCACATTTAGTTGACAGACCTTTCTTCCCTTCAATCGTAGACTCCATGACAGCTTCACCAGTGATTTGTATGGTTCTCAAAGGAGTGGATGCAGTTTCTGTATTCCGCAAAATGACAGGAGTCACCAACGGAAGAAAAGCTGAGCCAGGTACGCTTAGGGGTGATTTCTGTATGAGCGGACAAGCAAATATAGTGCATGCATCAGACAGCGTTGAGAATGCATTGATAGAGATCAATCGATTCTTCAAGCCAGAAGAAGTGCTTGACTATACACCATCCAACATGGAGTTTCTTTATGCTGAAGATGAAATTTAATTGAAAGTGATGATGAAAAAATTTAATACCATCCTTTGTTGCGCCCTCCTTTCGGTTGTGCCATTTGCAACTACAGCACAGAAAAAAGGTGCATCTCATGCAGCAGCTCACAAGCAGCTTCTTGCAAACGCTGCATCATCAAAGGATAAAATTAAACTCATAGAGCAAAATACTTTTATCGACCTTCTCGAGAATGACCTCGAGCCGGAACTTGACATATATACCGAAGGCTGGAACTCAAAGAGCGTTAATCCGTTCAATGAAAAGGATGTTCCTGACACCCAGGTCATTGACGTCACTGGTTATAAGATGCCCCACAATGGTCCCCTCACCTCCCCTTACGGCTATCGTCAGCGCTTCCGCAGGATGCACAAGGGTGTGGACATTGGCATCAAGAGCAATGACACAATATATGCTGCTTTCGATGGTAAAGTTCGTCTTACTGCGTATGAGGGAAGAGGCTACGGCAACTATATTATCCTACGTCATCCTAATGGTCTTGAAACGGTCTACGGTCACTTGAACAAACATCTTGTGAAACCAGATGATGTTGTACGTGCAGGAGATCCTATTGGTCTCGGAGGCAGCACAGGACGAAGCACCGGACCTCATCTTCATTTCGAAACCCGTTTCATGGGATATGCAATCAACCCATCGGCTATCTTTGATTTTGCTAATCACACTACTCACACAGATGAGTACACATTCTCAAAGAACACATATACAAAAGCCAGGAACTTTGCCCCCAGCAAGAATAAGAGAGATCTGCTTGCCGATGATGAGAATACATATAAATCAGGTAATAGCCAGATTTCTACATATATCGTAAAGAAAGGTGACACCCTCAATAAGATTGCGCGTGCCCACGGCATGTCTGCCACATCATTACGAAAACTTAACGGACTTGACTCAGCAGACATGATAAAAATTGGTCAAGAACTTAGATTAAAATAAACCTCCAAGAAAAAAAGAATGGGTCGCAGAATTCTGCGACCCATTCTTTTTGCATTTTCAATAAACCAAATCTCAATTAAAGCGTTTTATTGTAAAACAAAGACTGAAACCTTAACAAAATATAATTTAGCTATGAAAACATTATCAATTATTTGTTACGCAATTGGATGTGTACTCCTTATGATATCCTGCTTCACTGCAAGCATTTCTCTCACATGGTGGCTCGGAGGTATCGCAGTTCTCTTTCTCATTGGTGGCTGTGTTTTCCAATTCAACGTGGTAAAGGAAGAACAACACCATAGATACTATTAAAAGAATTTTTTACAGAATCTCAATGAATTGATAGATTAGCCCGATGCAAAGTATCGGGCTTTCCTATATCTATTATCTCCAGTCCTATCTGACAAACACCACCAATCAACAACTCGGGATGTCCAGCAAGAAAGAAATCCATTATTGGGAATTTACCTGAATAACCATACTGCTTCATAATCTTGAACACTTCAGGCGACATCACATAAATACCACTGAAAGCCAAGACCTTATCGTCGACATCAATGAAAAGATTTGAAGGCCTCGTTACACCTGTCTTCAAATTAATCCACCCTTTTAGTCTCATTGAAGAATCGAAAACAAGTTTCCTTTCAGAATTCCGGTCTGATACAAGCAAAGACACTTGCATACCTGATTCTAAATGAATGTGATAAAGCATGTTTAAATCAGCATTCGACAAAATATCGACATTGTGCACGAGAAATGGGCGACTGTCTTTTGCAAGAATATGAGATGCATTTAGAATTCCACCACCGGTGTCAAGCAACATAGAAGTTTCATCAGATACATCAATTGACGATGCCGGTAATTTCTCATTAGATAAATAAGAATATATTTGATCGGCAAAGTGATGAACATTCAGAGTCACTTCATCAAAACCCTGTGACGCCAATTGCTCCATAACGCGTCTCAGCATCGGAACTCCACCTACAGGTACAAGTGCTTTCGGATGTTCATTAGTCCATGGCTTGAGCCTTGTGCCGAGTCCGGCACATAATATCATTGTCTTCACGAAATTATATTATCAGATTATTTAACTACGATATTTTTGCGGGATGCTCCCGGTGTGTAAGAATCACATTTACATCAGGAAAAAGCAATTCAACATGTCGGGCAGTTTGTTCTGCACAATACACAGACCTATGCTGGCCGCCAGTGCATCCAAATCCGATCTGCAGGTGCGAGAATCCTCTGGATAGATATCTTTCTATAGCCACATCTGTCATAGACCACGCATTTCTTAAAAAATGGATGACCTCGCCTTTATTTTCCAAGAAATCCATGACAGCTTGATCTCGTCCGGTCAGACTCTTATATTCCGTATATCTTCCCGGGTTATTCATAGCCCGGCAATCAAACATAAATCCGCCACCATTTCCACTCATGTCGCGAGGATATCCCTTTTTATAAGAAAACGAAAATATCTCTACGGTGAGACCGGATTCAGAAGCATGTTCCTGAATTTTAAAATCTGCAATAATCTTAACCGAAACATTTTTTAATTCCGGATAATTGTCAATTGCACCGGAATCAAGAAGTTCTTTCAGGTTTGACAGCGCAGCCGGAATTGAAAGCAAGAAATGAGCCCGATGCTGAACGAGCCCTCTAAATCCATAAGCTCCAAGCACCTGAAGAGTACGGAACAATACAAGATCGTTTAGGGAGCTCAGCATTGCCATCTTTAATACAGAATCTCCATTGCAATATATGCTTGAATAGAAATCAAGCATTGATTTTCTAAACTCAGTGGTAAAAGAAGCTCTTGCTTGCCAGAGAAGAGAGACAGCATCGTATAATGAGGGTCCAAACCGTCCACCTTGAAAATCAATAAAAACAGGGCCGTCGGATGTCAGCATGATGTTTCTGCTCTGGCAATCACGCATCATAAACCCCCAAAAAGACGGATCAATAGAAATGAGGTTATGTGCAAGTTTCTCAAAATCATCTTCAAGCAAATCCTCATTGAAAATAACGTTTGCTGGTTTTACATACTCATATTTAAAATAGTTAAGATCCCACATTACCTGACGCATGCAAAAACGGCTGCTCATACAATCATTGACCCACAAATCCAATTGCGTTTTCTGAAGATCAACAAGTCGAGCCAATGAGTCCTTAACTAAGTTCTCAGCATCCTTTTCTTTTAAATATGAAAACAATGACACGTCTCCAAGATCTTGCTCAATATAAAAATGGAAATCAGGAGAAACAGTGTATACTTCGGGAACATGACATCCTGCCGACTTGAAATCCTCAGCCAGTTTTACGAAGCATTTCCCTTCCGTTGCATCAGGCACATATACACCGATAAAAGATCGACCGTCAGAAGTCAAGCGATAATATCGCCTGTCTGAGCCAGCTTGTGGTAGAGACACTGCAAAAACAGTACCACAACAGCACATTGAGGCACACATTTCTTTCAGTGTCTCCATAATCATATTGTCGTCAACTATACCCATGATACCAAAGTGAAAATTTTTATGATAGTATTTTTACAAAATGCGATACTTTTATAATGGAAGTGCAAAATTAATCAATAAATTCATTAATTTTCAAAAAAACATTTGGAATAATTAATAGAATTTGCTAATTTTGTGTGATAATCCGCAATAAGCTGTAATAGCCGAAGGCATTTTATTGCAGTTGCAGATTCAACCGAGAAGAAAATAAAAGAAAAACAAATTAACCCGTAGTTTAGATATGGCAACAATCGACAATTACAATTTCGCC
>CAYQXG010000082.1:0-12926 GCA_964421525.1 uncultured Sangeribacter sp.
ACTCGCCCAAAACCGCCCCGGGGCTCTTAAAATCTTTATGAGACGGGGTCTAAACCTACTTAAGGTCTTATATTAAGTTCAGTCTTGTGTTTGATTTCATTGAGCACAAATGAACTCTGCATCTTAACTATGCCATGCACCTTTGTCAACTTTTCAAAAACAAATATATTGTATTCGTCCAAATCTTTCAATACCACTTTAAGAAGGAAATCATAGAAACCTCCGGTAGAATAGCACTCCATTATTTCCTCTATCTCTGATATGTCTTTCTTGAATCGCTCAATGTGTTCGTCATCATGCACAGCCAGCGACACATTGCAGAAGACCACAAGAGGAAGACCTACCTTCTTGTTGTCAATAATCGCGCTATAACCTGTAATCACACCCTCTTTCTCAAGTCTTCTCATACGCTCATAGACCGGAGTCTTGGAAAGATTCAGCAGTTCGCACAATTCCTTAGTATTTGCCTTTGCATCCTTCTGGAGAGCCTTTAGGAGCCGTATGTCAGTTTCGTCGAGTTTTGTCATGACCAAAATTCCTGTTTTTATTTATATAATGCATCTAAAAAGGACATTCATAGATTCCATGATGCAAATATAGGAATATTTCCTATATTTTGCAATAAGTATAGTACAAAAGAATCATTATTTGTAATTTTGCACCATTAAAGAATACAATAAATGATATCTATGAGAAAACGAATCTTCTATCATCTGTTAGCTCTTGTCACCGTGTCGATCTGGGGTGTCACCTTTGTGTCTACCAAAATTCTCATAAACAATGGACTCACGCCAGAAACCATCCTCATAATTCGATTTGCTCTTGCCTATGTGTGCGCATTAGTTTTTTCACACGACAGACTATTGGCTAATTCTTCAAAAGATGAGTTATTGTTGCTTTGTGCAGGAGTAACCGGAGGCTCACTTTATTTCATTTCTGAAAATTCAGCTTTAGAACTGACCTTTGCTTCAAATGTATCTCTGATAATATGTTGCTCACCCATTTTTACAATGCTTTTGGGAAAAGCCCTGTTCAAAGACAGGATAACCTCTACAGCATGGATTGGATCAGGAATAGCATTTCTCGGTGTAGGTTTGGTAGTCTTCAACGGTGCATTCAACTATCATCTGAACCCAATTGGCGATTGCCTGACTCTCATAGCTGCTTTATCTTGGGCGATCTATTGCATGCTGCTTAAGAGACTTAATACCTCGTATTCAAATATGTTTATAAACAGGAAGGTGTTTTTCTATGGGTTATTAACTGCTATGCTTTGGGCTATACCGACTGATTCATTATCGTCAGCATCAATCGGATGGCAGTCAATGGCAGTTGTCGGGAACTTGTTGTTTCTCGGTATCGGTGCGTCCTTCATGTGCTACCTTTGGTGGAATGGAGCTGTAAAGACCTTAGGAGTAGAAAAGACCGCAAATTACATCTATCTTGTGCCCCCCATAACAATAGCGGCCTCGGCAATCATTATAGAAGAACCGATCTCGTTATCCATGATTATCGGAACGGTGCTAATCGTTGGAGGCGTATTCCTATCCACAAAGCAATAAGACCCCGTCTCATCAAATTTTCACTTGCGAGGGCGGTGGAGATACCAATGCAGACATCCAACAAAGATTGCACCACCAATGATATTACCTAATGTAGCAGGAATAAGATTACTCCAAACGCACTCCCAAACACTTATCGGAGCGCCCTCCATCATGGCAAGCGGAAGATAGAACATATTGGCAATGCAATGTTCATAACCAAGAACTACAAATGCCATGACCGGCAACCAACAACCAAATGCCTTTTCAAGTAAACTGTGACCGGAAAGAGCAAGCCATACGCCCAAGCACACGAACCAATTTGCTCCAATCCCCTTAACAAGCACCACACCCCATTGCATCGACGTCTTGGCCATCCCGATGCCGATGATAGATGAATGCCATGGATCAGAAGATGTCAGGCCGGCAAGATACACCAACAAATAGGTAAACCCCACCGCACCTACAAAATTCCCGATATAGACAATGGTCCAATTGTTAATGACTGCGGCTAAACTATATTGACGCTGCATATATGCCGGAATCAGCATCGCATTATTGCCTGTGAAAAGTTCTGCACCCAATACCACTACAAGTATCAGGCCTATAGGGAACATCATGCCGGCAAGGAGTTTACAAACCGAGGGGTTTGCAGCTGTCAACCCCGGAAATCCGAATCCAACTATAAGCGACAAGATACCGCCTATGGCAATAAACGCACCTGCGGCTACAGCTGCCAAGAACAGTCTCCACGGGTGTCTGTGCGTATTATCAATCTTCTTACAGGCGACATCTATCGAGGCAGCCAATGTCTCAGCAGGAGTCTTAACATGCATTGTTAATTTGTCTTGAAGTTAAAGACCCCATCTGCTATATATCAAGTATGGGGTCCGGTATATGAGAATAATCGAAATGCCAGGGGTTACTTCAGAATATCATTTTTTCCAATAATCTTCCAGGCGCTTTGCCTCATCCTTTGTGATTTGAATCACAGCACCGTGCTTGGGGCTGGTGAAGTTTGTGGCTTTCATCACCCCTTCATTAAAATGTCCAAGAGATGTGAAGTTCTTGAAATCCGATGTTTCGAGAAATCCAAAATTATTTGGCATGATGCCGTATATATCATACATAACGACCCATTTATCTTCACCGATACGTTTCCAAGTTGTGGGAGCCTCACATCCACGAGGCTCAACATCAATCAATTCGTCAAAGTAGACATAACCGCCATTGACTTTGTCAGAAATTGCATATTTTACTCCCGCTGGATTTACTTGTGCACAATAAGTCATAAAATAGCGTCCATCCGGCATAGGAGCAATATCTGCATCAAGAATTGGTATGTCGGGGTCCGGATATACGAAAAGTTCTTTCGGTTCAGAAATGAAAGTAGTAAAATCAGGGTCAGTATAGGCATAGAATAGACGTGTTTTCTTAGCTGATGGATCACCGCCTTCCAGTTTTTCCCCACGCTCGCGTAGTGTAAAATAAACCATCATCTTTCCCTCTTCAGGATCAAAGATAGTTTCAGGAGCCCAGAAGCATCCAACTTCACTGTATTTCTCGGGGAATAACTTGTCTATTCTTACCACATTGTGAGACCAGTTGATCAAATCGTCTGATTTCATCAGAATTATTCCACGATTATTGCCCCAACCATATTCCGGCGGACGCTCCCACTGAGTATCGCGCAGACCATTTCTCTGTCCAAATATATGAAGGTCGGTCATCACCATATAGAACTTCCCATCGGGACCTCGATAGATATGCGGGTCGCGGATTCCTCTCTGTTCTGCTATTGTGTCACCTGATATCACCGGCTTACCATCATTTACTGCAGTGAACTCATATCCGTCATGGCTCGTGGCCATAAAGAGCGAATGTGTGGGATCACTAAAGAAAACAAAGAGATAAGCGCCCATATCTTTCTCTGACGGAATGGAAGACACACCGCTCGTGGCTCCACCGGAATCAGCATTGTCATACCGACTGAATGCGTGTGCATTCATGCCAACAGAAAATATCATGGCAATGGCACATAAAGTAATCTTCAGATATATTTTCATAGAATAATGGTTGTAGATGTGCAGTGTATGATGGCTATTACAGTAAAGCCAACACAAAAGATTATTTTAGAATTTCTTTTTTCCCTCCTACAATATAGAAACCAGCCGGGAGCCCCTCTTTCCAGTTTGCAAAACTAACGCTGCGCTTGACCACAACCCCGCTTATGGTAACAACGTCAACAATATCATTGTCGTCATGACTCAGAATATTGCCTACACCTGTATTCCCTTTTTCGAGATGTGATGATTTGACGGCCACGACATTTCCATCAGCGTCAAAAGCATTGACAATAACTATTAGCCGTCCATCAGAGAGAGCCGAAAGATCTATATCCGTTCCTCTTCGCGAAGACACAGCCTTAATCTTTGCAGCAGCCGACATTTTTGCAACTGCATCATCTGTTGCCCCATTGATTTCCTCACCGGTGTCTTCATTTATGATGCGCCAAGTATATCCAAATGTAGAACCTGATGTATCGGTAAAGTCGACAGTGAGGATATTGTCGTTGAGCTCCGTAAACAAGACATAATCATCCGTAGACTCATCCGGTTCGAAAATGAGAGTTTCTACAAAATTGTAAGTTCGTTCGTTTCCGGCTTTATCATTCACACAGATCTGCTGCAAGCCCCATATTCCGGGTGCTGAACCTTGAGGAAGGATGTGAGTGATTTTATAATGTTCCCAAACCGTGGGATCCCCGTCAAAGTATCGGCCAGAGGAATTCCTGTGATAGAACCAATAATTACCGTGTATTAATCCTTGCGGATCTCTAAACCAATAATCCAGCGGACCAAAACCTGAAATATTATCACGGCCATAGAAATTGACTGTAACGAGCGTTTCCCCATCAGGAGCTTCGGGATGTGTCGGCTCTGCATACACCACCATGCGGTTCAGATCAATTTCCGGAGCATCGTAATCAGGCGTTGGGGTATCAATGTGAATATACTTTATAGGCTCATCAAGTGGAGATTCTGAGAATGGAATAAACATTTCTGTCCCTGCTAAATCGTTGGCCTCAATAAAAGTCACAAAATAATTGGCAGAAGGATAGAAGTCGGGGATTATAAACTCTATTTCAGCCTTTCCTGTCTCGGGATTATAAATTCCATAACAATCAGTCAACCCTGTGCCACCCTTCGACCATCCCTCATAGTCATTGTCAACACGGCAAAATGTATGGCTTAAACCGATATTGTCAGAGACCTCGAACGAGACCTTAAGAATCTGCACATGATGCCCTTCATCCACGCCTTCACACAACTGATATTCCAATGAATTGCTTTTATATTCCGGGGTTTCCGTATCTTCCAACGGATTGCAAATAAATACGTTTGTCACACAATCGTTGCGGCCTTCAAATCTCTCGTTGCCAGCTAAGTCTATTACCCGGATATCACCGCAAGTCCAGAATCCGTTCTTGGAATATTTGCTAACTTCTACAGATCCTCTCAAAAGATGCCCGTTGCCATCAACCGGATTCATCCACAAATCTACAAACTGGGATTGTCTTTGCCCATGCTGGTCGTAGAAAACAGGACTTGAAATACGAACTATAGCAGAAGAAGCGTCATCCTGATACCCTTCAGCATCATTAAGTTCTATCTCCATAGTGATAGTCTTATCCTCTTCCTGAGCTCCATCAACTGAGATGGCGACACGTTTGATCTTACCGGGATAATCATAATCAGGGTTCAGATTCAAAACTTCAAACGTCAGATAATCAGGAATTGAAGATATGTAGCGTGTGCCATGCATAATCCTGTCGCGAATGAACTCATACTTGCCCATTGACCGGGATTGGAGTTTCTCCGGATCCTTCAGATAGAACGCAATTGACTCAGCCATATCCTCGTCAGGATTGTGAGCATGAGCATAGGCCGAAACAAATTCCGTAGTTTTTGTTGTGGACCACCCCATCTGAGGATTATCACCTGCATTTGGGTCACGGTACCAACCTCCAAGTTCAATCCAGTCGTTCTTCACCTCGTCGCCCATTGTAAATGCCCATAAAAAATGGGATTTTTCATGAAGAATGAGTCTCTGGGTGTCAAATTGCTCATTAGTGCCACTGAATGCACTACTCATAAATTCGATATATCCATTTTCAACCGGCCATGCCACTCCGGCAGCCTCCGGATATAGCGGGTGCTTATGTCCATTAACACGACGTATGAGATAATTTAGATGAGGTGTTTTATGGAATCCTTCGGGAAGTTCCTCATACATATTAATTATCGCGACAAGCTCGGATGGTCCGAATTCCTGAAAACGTCCGGCATCCTCATCTGTGATTCCTGCAGTCAATGCCTCATAGTCGGGGACATTGATCGACACTCCGAATCTTTCCGTGAGAATATGATCTACCTTACCCTTGTCCGACCCAAAATTCGTTACGAATTTAGTCATGGCATGGTGGAGCCTTTTTGAGAAAAATCGACCTCTGACGCCGTCAAGATTGACAAGATAAGGATTTGCATAGGTGAAAGCATCGCGTGAGACAGTGAGGATATCGCCATCTTCAAGTTGCTCCAAGCGGATATCGTCGGTAAGTTTCTCATCCGTAAGGATAAACTTTGTGCGCTTTTCAGGAGCTACAAGGGTCTTCAAAGTCTCTACAAGACGATAAGCATATTCCTGAGTCCAGCAGCAATCCTCCTCCGATAATATAATATTGTAGTTTTCAAGCAATATTGAGGCATAGGGCACATCTGCCGGCACAATCTTTTTTCCTAAGAATTCAACTTCCGGCCGATTGTTTACATAAGAAGTCTTTGTGTATCCCTCCACGCTCTCGTCCTGCTGCCATTCGTGCACCCAATGCGTGGGATCATCCGACATAGGAGTCACCACCAATTCAATGGCAACCTGAGGGTCAACAGAGCCAGCCTCATTGACTCTGACCAGTTTAGTTGCCGGAACATTGTAGCCCGGTGCAGTAATTTTGAGCGAATGGAGACCCGCAGGGACATCGCTAAACGAATATTCCCCATCAACCTCTACACTCTGGGTTGAAAGCCAAGAAGCTGATCCTAATGACACAGTGGCATCCCTATCCGGCAACAATCCTTGGACTTTATAGTTCACATTTGCACAGAATCCATACAAGAAAGCTGTAAGCATGAATAAAACTGAAAACCTTCTAAGTCGTTCCATAGTTTCAGATGCCGCGGTCATCCTCTCGTTGGCATACTTTATTGTATGAAAAGCGTAGGAATCTGTATCCATTTGCAGAGTTTTCCGGTAGTCGGGAAACAGCGTGGATAAACGCCTTTTTTTTAATACTATATAATACCCGGCTTTGACCAATCCCATACATTAGATTGATCAAGACGGCCTTCGATTGCGAAGTTACAAAATTTTTTCTTATGCATCAATAGTTTTAGCACAATTAAGGCCCCGAATCATAAAAAATGAGGGGCCTAAGATAGGAAAATTGAACAACCGCGCCTTATTTACCTTTTTTTACGGACAGGAATCTTGCAGACAACCATGCGCGCACCGGAATATCATATAGCTTCATGGAAGAGTAGGCCAATGCTATTGCAATGATGAAATAGCATACACCCATAAATATATGCTGCGAAATCGGAGCGTCAGGATGAGCGGCAGCCCAAGACATCTGCACGTAAATTATAGGATAATGTGTCACATATAAAGGATAGGATATATTTCCAAGAAATTTGCAGAGTCCTTCATATTTCTCGCCTGAGAGCTTGCTTCCGCGTCCCATCATTATAATGACCGGGAAAACAAAAAGAATGGCAATGATTTCGTAAAGTCCGTTCATCCAAAAATTAGAATAATCAGTGCCTCCGACACGTGGCATGATCAATATCACTGTCAAAATTATCGAACACCATAGGAACCCATGGCGTGAAATGTGAATGGTCAGCTTTGCCACACGGTTTATCACAAGCCCAATCAAAAAAGGATATGCGAGCCGAGAAAAGCCTATCAACAGCTGGTCAGGAGTCAAACTCCACCCTCCTATAATTGTATAGACTGCATAGTTTCGCGCATCAAGCACACCAAATACATCTAAATTCAGACAGACATTGACAACAAGAAATGCCGCCAACACAGCCAGTATAATAAGTGTACGGAGCCTGAACCTATGCAGGAACAATCCGTATAATAGATTGGCAAGATATTCCCATAATAGCGACCATGTAGCACCATTAAGCGGATTAAATTCCGCCCAGCCGCGTATATCCCAAGCCTTAGGGATAGGCAGCACCGTACATCCCCAAATCATCAGGAGTATTACAATCCACCAGGGGGTATCATGGACAATAGGGAATTCCGGATGGTCTCCCTGCATATAGAACAAGAGGGCACCGACAACCGTACCAAAAATCAGCATTGGTTGCAAGCGTATGATTCGCCTTTTACAAAAATTTCCGAAAGTCAGGCCATTTCCCCAACGATTATCGTAGGCATATCCCACAACAAATCCTGACAACACGAAGAAAAAATCAACTGCAAGGTATCCGTGATTGAGCACATGATAGGGCGCTCCTTTGGAGTAGGTCTCCAACAAGTGGAAGATTACCACGATTACAGCCGCAACACCGCGAAGACCGTCGAGTATTTCATAGCGAGGCTTTGCCGACAATGGGGATGATGATTCTGACATTTTTCTATAATTTAGCATCTGCAAAATTAGGACAAGATATTATCTTACTTTTACTTTATTATGAAAAAAATTTATACTAATTTTGCACCATGATAAAAATAGCGGAACAAATAAAGGTAGACTACGCCGTGTTGCGACCGGATGAACAGATTCCCGCACATGTTCAGGATTCGTGGGAAATCGCTTATGTAATTTTGGGACGTGGTATGCGTACAATAGGTGACACTACAGAACCTTTCGCTGAGGGCGATGTGGTGCTAATTCCTCCCGGCATGACCCATGAATGGATTTTTGACCCTGCTCATACCGACAGGGATGGGAACATCTCCGACACAGCATTGATGTTTAATCCGTCATTATTTAGCGATATCTCAGATCAGTTACCTGATTTCAGCGGAACAATCAAATCCATTACTTGCAGAAAAGAAGCAATGAAATTTGAAGGCGCTCCAAGAAAGATGATACAAAAATTGTTGCTTCGTCTTGCAAAGACTGATTCCAATGAATTGAAGGCAACCTACTTTCTGTCGTTGATCACCATAATAGGAGCCGCTTTGGACTATGCAAAGGTAGCAGGGCATAACACCGTATCATCCCCATCAAAAAGGAAAGTAGAAAAAGTAAGGATATTCTGCGAATGCAACTACATGAAGAGGATTAGCCTCAACGATGCCACACGCCATGCCGGCATGAACATATCATCATTTTGCAAGTTTTTTCTCAGAAATTTCAATTGCACTTTTACCGACTATATCAACCGTCTGCGCGTTAATGAAGCATGCAGACTTCTGAAAACTTCCGAAGAGCACGTGGCAGGCATTGCCTACTCCGTTGGATTCAACAGTGTGCCCTATTTCAACAGAGTTTTCCAACGGCAATGCGGTTGCACTCCATCTCAATATCGCCTACGACATAAAACGATACACAACGAAATGTAGACCACAACTATATAAGCCATCACATCATATTACAGTTTTCTTGACTATGGAGAACTCATATTTTAAGTTTATCCGACCATCTGCACCACTGGAAAATTATGTGCGCTACTTTTGGATATTGAGAAGCAAAGAAAAGCTGAATACCTTGACATTTCCAATTGGCTGCCCGCAGTTTATCTTTCACCGAAGGTCCCGTTTTCTTATTTCTGATCCGGGTATTGAACAATCAAGTTTTTCAATCAGCGGACAAGTGAATTTTCCTGCATGGATTAAATCGGAAGGAGAAATCGAGACTATAGCTGTAGTGTTCTACCCTCATGCCATAGGCACGCTTTACGACATACCTGTTTCTTCATTCTATAACCAAGAGATAGACGGATATTCCCTCGGAAACAAAAGCCTAAACCATCTGGCAGATGAAATCCTGAATTCCGACAGTGCAGAAGAAACCATAAGGCTGATTGAACGTTGGTTATGCCGGATGATATCAGAACCGGGATTATTCAATTTCCACAGAGTGAGCCAATCGCTAAAACCATTGTTGCTCCATTGCGCCGGTAATGTTGCCAATATGGCACAATGTGCTTGTCTAAGCCGAAAACAGTTTGAGCGTGTATTTTTCCGTGCTGTCGGCATGAACCCGAAAGAATACTCCAAGGTTGTCCGCTTTCAAAAATCACTATGGCTCATGCAGAACGGCAACCATGATTTTTTCGACATATCATATTCGTGCGGATACTCAGACCAGTCACACTTCATCAGGGAATTCCATCTCTACTCCGGATTGACCCCTACCGAGCTGTTGAAAACGCAACCGATCTATTCGGATTTATTCACTTCCCCAACATAAGCTCACGATTCAATATGTCTCTTTTCTTCTATCATCGGTAATTGCAAAGCATTAACTTTGCCTCAAAAAACGATGAAAGAAGTTAACCCAAAAGAATCGACAAGAGCCTATGCCTTCGAGATGTGGATGAACGCCCCAATGCCGTTGGTGACACTCTTCAAAACGCTTGATGTGACACGGTTGCTGAAAGTCAGCCATAAGCGCAAATTGAAATTCAACATGTTGATGTGTTGGTGCATAGGACGTGCCGCCTCACAAGTGAAAGAGTTTTTCACACTCCCGGTCGGTGACAGGCTTATCCGATTTGACACAATTTCAGTATGCACTATCGTTGCCAACAGCCAGGGAGAAGTGAGTTCATGTGATGTACCGTACTCCAATGATATTTCTTCATTCAATTCCGATTATTTAAGACTTACACGACAAGTTGCAGAAACTTGCAGGAACCATGACTTGCCAGACAGCATGGTAATAGGGACTTCAGCACTTGTCGGATGCGAAATAGATGGCGCAACAGGGATGTTTAGCGGAGTCTTTAACAATCCCTTCGTTATATGGGGTAAATACAGGAAAGGCTTATTTAGGACCAAACTCACCGTATCTTTCCAATTTCACCACACTCAAATGGATGGAGCTCACGCAGCCCGTTTTCTTGATATACTTCAACATGAAATCTACAACATCTACCATTAAACAATACAACCTTTTTTTATTTTTTCCTTAACATCTGTGCACCAAAAGGTGTTATGAATTCATAATAACTGTTGATTTATGTTTTACGATGGCATTGTAGAAATACTAAGGAATAATCCTGTAATACCGATTTTTTTGACAATCGGTCTTGGAGCGGGACCAACATTCCTTGCAGGGCTGAAAGCCGTGGGACTTGAGTTTTTCCTGGTTGGCATAGTCTGCACATCAGTTCCCCTTATACTTGCCACCTTGATTGCGTCAAAGCTATTCAAATTCCACCCGGCAATCACATTGGGATGTGTTGCGGGCAGTCGTAATGCAGTTGCAGCTCTTGGTGCAATCCAAGATAATATTGACAGCACGCTCCCTGCAATGAGCTATACCGTGACATACGCGGTAGGAAGCATATTGCTGATTTTTGCCGGAATGATAATCCCACTGATAGTCTGAGAGATTTTCCGGTGATATAACTATGACTACCATAAAAAAACATTTTTCCCACTTTTTAACGAATAAATCATTTAAGAGCCCATCTCATAAAAATTTGAGGGCCCCTGGGGCGGTTTTGGGCGAGCATTGGAAACTTTTCTTAAAGTAAATTTGCATATTCACGAGAGAATAAACATCTAATATTAAATAATGACAATTAGCCTTAACTCATATCCAATTGAGATGCTCTGGTGGAAATTACCCAAAGCCTTCGCTGACTTGGGCGCTTTTCGGCTTTTGGCTCAATCACATAGCCCGCTATGCTCAATCGCTCAAAAGCCAAAAATCGCTCCAACCCAGCGACCCCAGGCGCTCTCAAATTTATGAGATGGGCTAAAAATCTGTATATGAACTATATCTTTGATTTCGACGGTACACTTATGGACACATCAGGAGTTATTCTCTCAACCATCAAGGAAACCATCAAACAGATGGGACTGCCTGATAAAACTGAGGAAGAGTGCCGTTCAATAATAGGAATCCGAACGGATGAGGCAGGAAAATATCTTTATCCTGACCTTGATATCTCCAATAAAGAATTTGCAAAGGTTTTCCGTGCCAATTATGCTATATTACAAAAGGAGTCTCAAGAAAAGACATTCCCTGATGTAATAGAAACCCTCAGAAAGCTGAAATCTGAAGGATGCAAGCTTGCCATTGCATCGAGCAGGCGTAATGAATCGCTAAATGATTTCCTAAGACAATTGGGAATCAGCAGTTGGTTTGAGATGGTGGTCGGAGCAGACAGTGTGTCCAAGGGGAAGCCTGATCCGGAGCCGGTGCTGACGGTTCTCAACGCCCTTGATTGGGATGCCGACGACACCATTGTTGTGGGCGATGCTGATGTAGACATCTTGATGGGGAATGCCGCCGGATGCCTGACATGTGCTGTGACTTATGGTAATGGCTCAATAACTTCCCTAAAAGCGGCAAAGCCGGACTACATGATCGATAGATTTAAGGATATACTTGATCCGGCTAATCACAACATCATGCAGAAATAAGATTCATTATTTCTTTTGGCGGAAGCCGATCATCAGGTTTCGGATATATGCCACGACACCAAAAGATTGTCCTATTATAAGCACAGGATCGTGCCTGAGTATCCCATAACTCACAATACTTAGAGAGCCGACGAGCGACAATATCCAAAAGAGAGGAGGCAGCTCTGATTGTCCCCGGCGGGATGAATACCAATACTGGTATAGGAATCGTAGCGTGAAAATAATCTGTCCTGCCGAGCCAAAAAGCAAGAGCCACATCGGTACATCTTCATTGCGGAAGAAGTGTTCGAAGAATGACTCTGCATGCATGCCCGCCCCTGCAAGAGCCGCTATCGGGGTAGCCACAAGAAGCACCCGCAACCATTTGCGGGTATCTTGCCATATTCCTTTTGCCTTTAGATTCCACAGATAGACATAATAGGAAATAAATTGCCCAAGCACTATGGCAAAGTCATCACGAAGGCAACCATATAGGCATAGGAGATAGGAACCTGCGATACTCAGTATCCAGAAAATGGATGGGGAAAGCACACGACGTGCACGTTCCGACATAATCCATTGCACCAGTATTCTCGCAGAAAAGAATCCTTGGGCAAGAAACCCTATGCCATATATAATCCAGGTCACGGTTGACTAATGATTAATGATGAATTAAGACCCCGTCTCATAAAGATTTTAAGAGCCCCGGGGCGGTTTTGGGCGAGT
>CAYQXG010000083.1:0-12752 GCA_964421525.1 uncultured Sangeribacter sp.
GACAGATGCGGTAGGGGGAGAAGATCTGGTGGAGGGCGTCGCTTTTGCCGAAGAAGGTGCGGTAGGCGGTGTGTAGCGAGTGCAGGGCCAAGGTTGAATTATTTAATATGTCGGAAATGGTGAAAGCTCTAAAAAATGATGGTAGGTCGGAGACGAAAATGCTTATTAGATGGAATAGATATTCTCCGACCCCCATCTGTGTTAGTTGTAAGTTTAAATTTCGTATTGGGTTGGTTTGAAATCAAATTCTTTCGACATTAATTGTTTTAAAAATGTTTATAATTAATAAATTAACGTGTAATGTTAAATGAACAAGATGATAGGAGAGTGGCACAACATCTCTTCCCTCTTTTTTGCCACCTTTTTTCAAAAGAGTCAAATGAGAGTTTTCTTAAATACTGCTGATAATCAGTATTATATAGCATCAAGATGTTAAGCATTATCTCATATCTCTTTCTAAGAGATTGAGAAAAATGTTAACATTCTAATTATCAAATATTAGGGGTAATAAAAATATGCAGTTTGCTAAACAAAATGGTATTTTTTGAAAAAAATATATCAGTACCAATTGTTTTTTTATATTTCTGAAAAATCTTTTTTGCTTAAATATTAGGCTATTCCGATTTTTTTATGTAATTTTGTATTGAAATAATGTATCTCTTAGAAAGAGATTTGCATAATTGCTAAACAAATTGCCCCTTGAAGCTTATTTTTTGCTTCAAGGGGCAACTCATGTTTTTAAGATGTGACCTTAGCTGTTTACAGACCTATATAGATTTCGGATCTCTTCAATCGGGAGGGATGTCATTTGATGGATGAAGTCTATTTCCAGGCCGGCTTTTATCATCTTTACAGCAGATTCCCTCAAACCTTCCTTTCTGCCTTTTATTAATCCGTCGTTATATGATTCTTGACGGGCATAGTCTATCCCTGACTGGATATCTTGCAGTTTCTGCAATGACTGGCTGTAGGCAACCATCTCTTCCTGAACCATGTTTCCCGTCTCTGCCGCATCGAATATCTCCTTATATTCCTTGCTCTTGTATATCTCAGAATTTTTATCCAACTTATCCATATTCTTAATCAGATACATTAATCGTTCAATTTCACTTTTACATTGGTCCCAACTTTTATTTTCAATCTGCTTCAATGAAAGAAGCATAATCCGCATATTGTCGGTTAGCACATCTCCAGTGGAAAGATCTGCGACCTGCATATCATGGATCAGAGCTTCCTTCATTCTTCTAAGGTTGAAGTCTGTGACTACAATCGAGATCACCGGTCTCAGCTTGTAACGCCAACCCTTTTTGCCTTGACCGGCTATAGCCTTAGCTGTGTAATATAAAACCCTATCTTCAAAAGGTGGTTCATATATATTTTGCATTTCGAGTATGAAATGGTGTTTTTCATCTTGGCTGGTGCAATAAATATCGTAAATAATTCGCTTACCATCCTCATTCGAAGGCAGCATCTCCTTATCATGATAAACAACATCCGTGATAGGCAGGGATTCACCGAGAAGGGCATTCAGAAACCTTATTAGAATCTGCTTATTTTCAGGAGTACCGAATATCTTCTTAAATCCGAAGTCTGTCTGAAGGTTGATAAAGGTGGTCAGTTCTTCCATAAGTGTTGGTTTGGAGCCACTAAGTTAGCATATTTTTACGAATAATGCAAATGTGTTTAGTAAATAATTGGCTTTTGAATCTAAATGGTCTATATTCAAGAAAATTATTAATTGATTTTTCGGATATATGTGGATAGGGAAAAGAAGATGAGAAGAGGTAAGGAGAATTTCGCAAGATAAGACAAGGAATTGGAAGAAGGACTGTATATTTACAATCAAAATGTTAATATTATGGCTACAATAAAAGTAAAATTTCGTGAATCTTTGTTAGAAGGACGAGAATGGAGTATATATTATCAAATTATACATGATCGGGTTGTAAGGCAATGGAACCCGGAATATAAGATTTTAAGTGAAGAATGGGATCAAAGAAGGTCGGATATACTTCTAAAACCAATGTCGGACAGAAGGTCATATCTTCAATCAATCAGACAACGGATAAAATGGGATATCGATCGTTTTAAGAAAATTGTTGATGAATTGTCTTGTTCAAAGGGGATTTTTTCTTCAGATGACATCATAGATGAGTTTGCCATCTGTCAGCAGCAACAGTCTTTTTTCAACTTCATGAGAAGTATTATTCTGAGGCTTAAGGAGTTCGGTAAACAACGCACTTCCGAGACATATTCCGTGGCTCTTAATTCATTGCGTCGCTTCAGAAATGACCGCGATATAGTTTTTGATGAATTTGATTCTGACATGATGGAAGCTTATGAGGCTTTTCTGACTCGTCAGGGGCTTGTGCCTAACTCAAGGTCTTTCCACATGCGAATATTGAGGGCTGTCTATAACCGTGCGGTGGAAAAGCAACTGACAGAAAATAAGAATCCGTTCCGACATGTCTACACAGGTGTTGACAAGACAGCCAAACGGGCTTTAGACATTAAGACTCTTAAAAGAATCAAGGATTTGAATCTTGACATGAGTCCGAAGATTGATTTTGCACGCGACATGTTCTTACTTTCATTCTATTTTAGAGGTATGAGCTTTATCGACATGGCATATCTTAAAAAAACAGATCTTATTAATGGGTATGTTGTTTACAGAAGACGCAAAACAGGGCAGCAACTCTCAATCAAGTGGAGCATGCACATGCAGAATATACTTAACAAGTATCCGGCAAATGAGACACAATATCTGCTCCCGATCATAACATCAGTGACCATTGCGACTGAAACACAATTCAGATCAAAGCAATTTCTAATTAATGTCGGACTGAAAAAGGTAGCAGAGTTAGTGGGGATAAAAATGGCACTAACACTCTACTGTAGCCGTCATTCTTGGGCATCTATAGCAAAATCCAAAGGTGTGCCGGTGGGTGTGATAAGCGACGGTCTTGGTCATGACAGCGAATTGACTACGCAAATATATCTGTCGACCTTGGATACGAGTGCCGTAGACAAAGCGAATGCCATGATAATGAAAGCCCTGTAAGTTAAATTAACAGTAAGACGGATACTCGTTAATCATCATTCTTCTTGCTCTTGAATTGACCAAGCAGATTGAAAGTCAGCTCAACATCGTTGGAAAGTCCAACTTCATATTTTGATGAAGTTTTCTTTATTTTCACAATCTTCTCGCCAGGATATTTGTTCTTGACGTATGTCCGTATAGGTCTGAGAATTATTCCTTCAGGTACAGATGATTTCTTGCAGTCAACCGAAGTCCATTTTCCCGAATTGCTGAATTCAATCTTTGTACCGTTGACCAACTTTACATCATAGTCGGTCTTTTTCAACAGGTGTTTGTCTGTTTTAACCATGCTTACCTTTGACTTAGGAAAATAGTCAGTCAAGAACTTCTGGGCTGCTTCCGGGAGATCTTTCCTATTGATTGTGTACTTATCCTGAGCTATGCCGGACATAATGGTACACATAAGAGCTACTATTAAAATCAGAAATTTTTTCATATCTTAAATGTGTTTTCTTTATGTTTGAAGTTGTTTAGACTAATTTTTATAAAAATTTCGCAATTTCTTTGAGCAAATTTTCCCTTTGAAGAAAGATCGATGCGGGCATCAGATCAACGGTCTGACACTTATTGGAAATTTTTAGAACTCGTAACTAAGTCTAACCAACTTCATTGATAAAACACTTTGATTGCAAGGAATGTTTGCTTGTTTCATCGTGTTGTGTCAATGCACATGTCGCTCGGCATGGTAGGAAGATCTCACCATCGGGGCCGATTCTATGTGGCGGAATCCAAGACGAATCCCTTCCAATCGATATTGCTCAAATACATTGGGATGTATATAATCTTGAATGGGGTAGTGCTTTGCTGTTGGTTGGAGATACTGTCCTATAGTCATCACCTCGCATCCAACATCAAGAAGATCTTTCATTGTCTGTCGTATCTCCTCCGTAGTCTCACCAAGCCCGAGCATTATACCGCTTTTCGAACGGATGCCACTATCTGCAATCTGTCGGATAACTTTAAGGGATGTATCATAAGTGGCATGACAGCGTACATCCGGGGTGAGACGTCGCACCGTCTCAAGATTATGAGAGATAACGTCCGGATGCTCATTAATGACCATCTGCACCAAATCCTCACGACCTTGAAAGTCCGGGATAAGAACTTCCATGGTTACTTCCGGACATTCTTTCTTAAGAGTCCTTATCATTTCAGCCCAATGACCGGCCCCCAAGTCAGGAAGATCATCGCGGTCAACAGATGTTATGACAATATGTTTGAGGTTTAGTGATTTCACTGATTCCACTATATCTTCTATTTCTTTTTTATCGAGAGGGAGTGGACGTCCGGTAGCTACATTGCAGAACTTACAGCTGCGGGTACAGATATTTCCGCCGATCATGAACGTTGCCGTGCCATTTCCCCAACATTCAGCACGGTTGGGGCACATGCCGCTTGAGCATATCGTGTGGAGATGTTTTTCATTGAGCAAACCAACCACCTGGCTTGTCTTGAAGCCACGAGGAAGACGGATCTTGAGCCATTCCGGCTTTCTTCTAAAGTCTGGCATTTGTTTTAAAGATTAACGATTTACAAGGGTATCGGTGGGAACCGGATCTTTTATGTCTTCAACATCTTTTACCTCCTTGGTTTCTTTTATTTCCTTAGGAACCTTAGGTGCCGATGGTGTTGTTTCCGCTGATGGAGCTGGTGTTATGCCAGATTTCTGGGTAAGCATCTTTTTTACTTTAGATGCACTGCCGCTGCTATATGCATTAAAGACATTGAAGCATACAACTATGTCGGTTATGCCATTCTTGGCAACATATTCCTTTAGATTGTGAGTGAAATAGCGAAAATCTATCACATGCACTTCATTGAAGCTATAGAAAAGGTTACCGGGAATCGCATTTCCGTAAGAGTCTTTGATTACAAGCACCTTCCGGTTGCCGGGGGTTGATGTCTTTACCTTCACGAAAGCCTGGTCACTTCCCATGAATGTCAGATATGCATTCCCACTTCCATCCTTAAATTTCTTGAAGAATGATGATTTATATGGTTTCGTCTCCCTAATAATCTTAAAATTCTTATTTAGGAAGTAGGATACGAACTCAGAATCGTAAGTTACCTGATTAGGAGTATAGTATACAAAATCCTCAGGAGCATTCTTGACTGATATATCTTTTGAATAACCATACATTGTTCCGACAAAATTCTTGAGGACATTTGTGTCATAGGCATCAAGTCCCCTGAAGGGCACACCGGCAGTCTCGGCAAACTTCTTCGCTGCATAATAACCCCCAAGAGGCGACCAGTGATGGTCAGTCCGAAGATAGATATCCTCTTTCTTGTGTTTACGAAGCTCATCGTAGATGTCTACAAACTTCACTTTCGGAGAAAGACGGTCTCTAATGCTATATATGAAAGGTTTCTGTGGATTGCTTGCCTTGGAAGCCTTCGCCGGAAGATAGAACTCGGTGGCGAGAGGTGCGACCATGGCATAAACTTTCTGTGATGGGAAGACATCAGCAAGAGTGTTAAGAAGATCTACGTATGCGCCTCCGCCTTTTGCAGTTCCACCAAAAGCCATAAGGGCTCTGACGTTTTCTCCTTTTCCCACGATAATAGTTCCCGAACTTCCCAATTTGGCTTTCCCATCGTTCACATCATCGTCCACCTCCTCATCGTCCTCATCAAAGTCCTCTTCATTTTCATTGTTATCAGAGGTGACAGAATCAGATTTGGATGATATATTATCATCATTCGACGCCATTTTGTTTTCCGATGCAGGATTCGCTGCCACGTCTGCCGGGCGGAATGAAATTGCGTCTTCATCAGAACGCAAGTCGGCTTTCATGGCTCCGCGTATGTTCATACTAAGAGTCATGAGCTCGTCGCGATATGGTTCTGTGTCGCTGAACCAAGTAGAAACATCAGCAGTAAACTTTCCGGGATTCTCTGTAAACTTATTGATGTCAGGAAACTCGGCAAGATCACGTTTCTCCAAAACAGAGTATTTTGATCGAGGAAAAAACAAAAATACTGCTGTCAGGGCAAGAAAAACAACCCCAACAACAATAAGATACATCACGGCTGGTCCACGTTGTCTGTTTTCCGATGTCCGTATTTCATCGTCTGCGATATTTGCTTTATTCTGGCTCATTAGAATCTTGTATAAATGAATGCATTATTAGTGGCGCCTACGAGGAGTGCCACACAGCAGATCAGAATCACGATAGAGATGAGGGCATGGCAGAGCTCAACAGTGTATCCTCCTGCTACCGGCACACGCGAAGCGAACGATTCACCCCAGCGCTCCAAATGTTTCCTAATAGGCAGGCATAGAATGAGAGCAGCTATCCAAAGCCAAAGATTATCAAAAATTACAGTTTCCACGTGCATCGGGAGACCCTGTGGTTCGTTCTGCCCGAAAAACGCCATGAAAAACTGAGACATCCTTCCGAAATCATCAAAATAGAAAATACCCCAACCTACAATAATCAGGAATATACTATAGACATAAAGACCGATTTTGGGCAACTTCCATTTCAGAAGAGTGTACTTCTCGATCATCACAATTAAACCGAAATATACACCCCATATAATGAAATTCCAGCTTGCACCGTGCCACATGCCCGTAAGGAACCATACTGTCATGATATTGAGTGCCTGATGACGGCGATTACCACCCATAGGGATATAGACATAGTCACGGAAGAACGAACCGAGACTTATATGCCAGCGTCGCCAGAAATCAGACATTGATGTGCTAATGTAGGGATGATTGAAGTTCTCCGGGAAATGGAACCCTACGCATCGTCCGATGCCTATAGCCATGTCGGAATAGCCTGAAAAATCAAAGTATATCTGGATTGAGAAAGCAATGATTCCTACCCAGGCAGCAGCAGCCGACATATTATCAAGACTTCCGTCAAGCAGCGAGCCCGCTATCTCTCCCATTACATTTGCAATTATGACTTTTTTCCCAAGACCTATAATGAAGCGGTATATGCCATCAGAAACATCGGAAACGGTCGCTTTCCTATTTCCAATTTCTTTCGCCACAGTGCCATAACGCACTATAGGGCCTGCAATAAGCTGAGGGAACATTGAAATGTAGAGCAAAAGGTCGAAATAGTTGCGCTGTGGTTTTGAGTCACCTCTATATACATCGACAAGGTATGAAATGGACTGGAAGATGTAAAAGCTAATTCCGATTGGCAGTGCTATCTGAGGATCAGGCATATCAAAGCCTATGCCACGCACTATTCCAGAGAAGAAACCGAGATACTTGAAAGTACCAAGGGCGGCAAGGTCGGCAGCCACACCGATAATCAGCCACATTTTCCCAATGGCATCATGCTTTTTGTAAAGAAGAAGACCACAAAAATAATTGACAACTACAACTGCCAGCATTAGGAAAACATAAACGGGTTCACCCCAGGCATAAAACAGGATAGAGAAAATGGTAAGCACTATGTTGCGAAAAAGCATCGGGCGCTTAAGCTTTTTCTCCCTTCGTGAAGCTCGGCTTACACGCAATTTGTCTATCAATCCAAACAGAAGATAGAGCAATCCGAAAAGAGGGATGAAGCAGAATATGAAGAATAAGTCAGAGAATACCATTCTATTTTAGAATTTATAATTGAGTTCTTTTGGTATCGGCATAGTCCCGGAGGTCTTGTCGGAAAATAGTGAAAGTAGATGGGGGAGGAGAAAATCGGCAACTAAGCGGGCTCCTTCAGGATTAGTGTGCACGCCGTCGTAAGTGTATTTTGGAGACTTGCTTTCAACTTCATGCAAGATGCCAGCCTTTTTGTCAGCCCTGAGAATGACGCATCCTTTTGATTCTCCTGAAGTCTCAATAATATCCGATACTTTCAAGATATCTTCAACCGGAACTTTCGACATCTGGAGTGGTGTGACCAATATCACTCGAGTTGAAGGAAAAGATTGCTGAAGCATGTCGCAAACGAATGTGACGCTGGAATGGAGTGATGTCGGCAGTGCTTTTGGCAGCCGGTTTAGGATTGAGCAATCTTCATTGTAGTGGGTGGAAAGATCGGATTTCGTTGAAGCAATTGGCTCATCAGATGAGTTTGAGTCGAAAATCCCCGGACGTCGGGACGAGAACCATGCATCGTTTGCTCCGGCAAAAATGATAATGCAGTCCGGTTTTGTATCTTTAGAGTCAGCAAGGAGCCGAAGCACTTGGTTGAATATCACGTTATTGTCATGAAGAATCTCACTGTAGAAAGACGTGTCAGGATAAGTATTGGAGGTGTTGGTCCAAGTGGCTCCGCTTCTCGCATATACATCTATGGTCTCTGCCACTCCACTTTGTTTGAGATAATAGCTCCATCCGGTAGGATTTTGACAGGAATCCCCTCCGATCCAAGTCATAGAATCACCCAAAAGTGCAATTTTTTTTAATGAAGGAGCTGCCGCTTTAATGTAGAAAGTGCAAAACACCGGTGAAAATAAAAGAATCACCAGCACCAATAAATGGGGAGTAATGCGATAAATATATGATTTACAATGAGTGAACATTGAATCTATTTCAAATTTTTACCTATATTGGAGATGAGACTACAAAATTACTGCTTATTTGGGAAATGGCAAAATATTTTCTGAGATTTTAGCGATCAGACAATAGGTTTTAGAGCCCATCTCATAAAAATTTGAGGGCCCCAGGCGCTCTCAAATTTATGAGATGGGCTCTTAGATATATAGTGCCATTTGGAAATATTTATGAACTAAAATATGTGAAAGTGTGTTTTAATAATGAAAACAAAACAACCAATGTTGGAAATGTTAGAATTTCCTTAATAATGATTTAATACTAAAAACTATGACACGAACAATGCTTAAAACCGCATCCAAATATTGGTGGATGCCTCTTCTTACAGGACTTCTCTCAGTAGGTCTCGGAATATGGTGCCTCGCTAACCCGGCAGCATCACTGCCAGTAATGGCATATACATTTGCATTAGTTATTTGCTCTGTAGGTTTCCTCAATACTACGTTTGCGTTATTGAGTATCGGAAGTATTTCCGGCTGGGGATTCAAGCTTCTTGTAGGTGTTCTTGAAATTATCTGTGGCGTCTGGATGCTGATGTTGCCTGAGGCGACTATGGTTACCACATTTATATATGGAATCGGATTCTATCTTGTATTTGTAGCGCTCAATGCAGTATGTGAGGCTGTTCTTTACTACGGTGATACAAAATATTGGCTTGCAATGCTTCTTTCATTCATTTTGTGCACTTTGATACTTGCCGTTATCTTCTTAGCAGGCCCTCTTGCAGGTGGAATAGCAGTATGGCTATATATTGGAATTGCATTCATCACATTCGGTATCTACAGGATGCTGCTTGCAGTTAAGATTTATCAGGCCAATAAGATGCTTTGATTCTTAAATGAGATATAATATATAAAAAGGAAGGCTTGGATGAGCCTTCCTTTTTCGTTTGCGGTATTTCGCAGGGGAAATTATTTCTTGATGAATTTCTTGGTCTCTTTTTTACCATTCTTATCTATGACAAGAATATATATTCCTTTGTCAAGACCAAGAGTTATGCCCTTACCGGCTTCACCGACAGCAGACTTGACGACTCTACCCGTCAGGGCATCTACCACCGAGAATGATGCGTTTTCAGACATCGAGATTACTTCCTCCACAAATGATGGATCATATTTTTTGAAATTTTCCAAGACATCCTCAGCCGATAAGACATGTGGATATATTGTAAATTCATCAATACTACCATTGAAAGTCCTGTTCTCACGACCGGACGTTGGCTCGTCATCGCCACCGATAAACATCAACTCACGGGGATCAAACTTAATTGCGCCTGTGCCAACACCTGAATTAGATATGTTATGCTTTCCATCAATATAGATTGCTGTTGTCTTAGCGTCAGCATTACGCACGCAAACAATATGATGCCATTCATTGTCGAATACATCATCCGGTGAAAGAGCATAACAATCAGACTTTGTCACATCATCATCAATTGAGAATGAGAGACGGTTGTTTTTTTCATCTTTCAAACGTTCGAGACCAACCCAGTTGCCGGTACCACCCTCAACATTTTTATGATTGTGAGTGCCGAGACAGAATAGATAGCCATCGTTGTCGGTTGATTTCATCCAAAGTTCAATAGAGAAACTGTTGTCACCAAACTGGAGCTCATCGTAGATTTTCTGAGTCAGATAACCTTTACCGTCAAATGTGATTGCGCCGTTTCTGATTCCGGTTGCAGACACCACAGTTCCATTAATTTCTGCGGCAGTCCCTTCTTTGTAATCATTTGCAACGCTGGTTTCTTCTATCACATCAAATGAGAAGTATGCTGAACGTCCGCTCTTGTCAATGTATGTCACCTTTATGGTGCCGGTGAGTGAAATATTATCTCCATCCTCAGCGTCGGTCGTAGAAATGGTGAAAGTCCATTCACCTTGCTCGACAGGGGTTCCTGTGATTGTTCCTTTATGTGTATTCTTATCGAAAGAGAAAGAAACACCATTGGGCAAACCGGTCACTTCCGCACCTTCCGCTTTCATAACGCTGAAAGTTATATCTTCTATAGCATCACCGAGCGAAACCGCTTGATTCATAATCCCTTCATTAATAACAATCCTCGGACGTGTATCAAACATAGATTCAAGGTCATAGCTTAGATGAGGTGGTTGATTGTAAGCCACGTTTTGCCATGCAATAGCAACGCGGTATTGGCGGTCTGTCATTAGGCATGGCACCTTATATTCACTCGGGATTGTAGTTGTGAAAATTATAAGGTCTGATTCAGTTTCACTGTCATGAAGAATGACTTCCTCTCGCCAGTCACCAAATATATCAGCCTGCAGGTTTGGAGTGGCTTTAGTGGTGTTGCATGACGCGGCATTGGAAGTCCTGGCAAAAGCCTTCAGACTGGATGAAGATGTCATGTCATAATTGATTTTTGTGACAGAAGTATCGTCGAGCAACTCGTCGAGCAAATCACCATCCCAATAAATACGGAAGTTGACAGATGGCCGTTTTGAACTGACTGTCTGTCCTGAATTCATAACATTTCCATCACGCAGGGACCAATATTCGCTTCCGGCATGCTTTGAAGAAATGTTAGCAATCAGTCCACGTCCGTTATCTTTTCCATTCATCGGCTGGCTGTAGAGTATCTTGCCTGTCTTTCCATCGCGAAGAGTCGTTGACCATTTCTTATTTGTATCCTCATGAGGCATGTAAATTTCAAGACCTTCATTCTCAAGAACAAAGTCACCAACATGAAGAGCATCCCCATGACCGGCTCCTGTGGAATGCATAAAACTGCCATCATGATCCACTGCTCCGGAGCCGATTATGATCTCATCGAAACCGTCACCATCGAGATCAGCAATGGAGAGTGAATGGGAACCTTGCCCATAGATACTCTTTTCTCCTGACTTGTCAGAAACATGAAGCCATCTTTCAGTCAATTTGCTACCATCGAAGTCAACAGCCCATACATAAGATGCGGTATAGTAACCTCTTACAAAGATTGCACTTGGCTTAACTCCATCCAGATAAGCAACGCCTGCAAGATATCGCTCTGAACGATTTCCATAATTATCGCCCCAACCTTCACTACTTTTGTCATTCTTGAGTATCGTACGCGGAGGGTTGTAGGCAATTGATGTCATTTCAGCACCGGAAAGACCGTTGAACACTGTAAGATATTCAGGACCACTCAAGATCGTACCGTCTTTTGTTCGGAAGTCATCTGTCACCTTGTCATCGTTCATCAAAACAGGCTTACCTTTGCCATCGATAGTCCCCGGAGCAGTCTTACATATCAGTTCTGCTTTTCCGTCACCATCGAAATCATACACCATAAATTGGGTATAATGATTTCCTGACCGGATGTTGCAACCAAGATCTATGCGCCATAGTTTAGTCCCATCGAGTTTGTAGCAATCAAGGAATGTGTTTCCTGTGAAACGCGTGTGTGCATTGTCAGCAGCATTTGTAGGAAACCATTTTACGATGAATTCGAACTCTCCGTCGCCGTCAACATCACCAACCGACACATCGTCTGGGGTATAAGTGTATACACGGTCTTCCTTAGCGCAACCGGCCGGGGAAGTTCCACCTTCCGGACGATCAAGATGAATCTTCATAAAATCAGATTCCCATATCTTGGCAACATCGAAAGAACCCTTTTCTACGCCATCGAGTATAGCCTTGATAGTGTATTTGGAATCTAAACTACCATCAGAATCGGTAAAGTTTGTCATTTTTGTAAGGGGAGTGCTGTTGATCTTGGTGCCGTCCCTATAGATGTCGAAAGCAAGATCTGTATCATCCGTAGGTAATGACCTCCACGACAAAAACACCCCTTTGTCTGCCTTCACAGCGAGTACTCCACGACCGAGATTATCAGCATTGACAATGTGGGAGTACTGGGCCCATGAATAAGCAGAAACGGACAACAAGAATGCCGTTGCTAAAGGTTTTAAGTACATTTTGGTTATTGATTGTTAGGTTAGTTAAGACCCCGTCTCATAAAGATTTTAAGAGCCCCGGGGCGGTTTTGGGCGAGTGATTTTCGCGAGTTGAGGAAGGAATGATGCGGGCATCATGACTGACGAGACTTGGCGGAAAGCACCGTCCAAAAACGGGCAGAGGTAACTTTTTTGAAGATATTGACATAAATTGAACTCAAATATTAAT
>CAYQXG010000084.1:0-12693 GCA_964421525.1 uncultured Sangeribacter sp.
GTTTTGGACGGTGCTTTCCGCCAAGTCTCGTCAGTCATGATGCCCGCATCATTCCATCCTCAACTCGCGAAAATCACTCGCCCAAAACCGCCCCGGGGCTCTTAAAATCTTTATGAGACGGGGTCTTATATTTGCCTACTTAGTTTACAAGATTTTGTAAAATTACTAAAATATTCTGATATATCTGATATTTTTGTCATATTTTATCTGTCAACCCATTAAAATCTGCAGTGTAATTAATCCATTTCACTTGTTTTATACGGCTCTTAAAATCTTTATGAGACGAGTTTGAATTAAAATGGAAAGAAATTATTCCAAAATATTAGGAAATATACGGATTTTACATTAATTTTGCATTTTTATAAAAACACTTTAAGTTTCGCAAGCTCAAGATTCCTCTTTAATTGGCACAAAGTGGAGTTTCTAATAGGTAATATTACAAAATTAAACAAGATATGGCTAACACTCTGTTCGATAAAATTTGGGACCGTCATGTGGTTCAGCATGTGGAAGATGGTCCTGAGCAGCTCTACATCGATCGCCTCTATTGCCATGAGGTGACAAGTCCCCAGGCATTTGAAGGTATGCGCAAACGTGGCATCAAATGCTTCCGTCCGGGCAACATCTTCTGCATGCCCGACCATAACACCCCTACACACGATCAGGACAAACCGATTGAGGATCCGGTAAGCAAGACTCAGGTTGACACTCTCGCCCGCAATGCGAAGGAATTCGGCCTCGAACATTTCGGAATGTTGAATCCAAAGAACGGTATAATTCACGTTGTTGGACCTGAACGTGGCCTTTCACTTCCCGGCATGACAATTGTATGCGGTGACTCACACACCTCCACCCACGGTGCCATGGGTGCAGTAGCTTTTGGTATAGGCACATCTGAGGTTGAAATGGTGCTTGCTTCCCAGTGTATCCTGCAGCAGAAGCCTAAATCTATGCGCATCAATATAGAGGGAAAACTTGGAAAGGACGTGACAGCAAAGGATATCGCCCTCTATCTTATGTCTAAACTTACAACCTCCGGTGCAACCGGCTATTTCGTGGAATATGCCGGCGACGCAGTTCGCAATCTCTCTATGGAAGGACGTCTTACTCTTTGCAATCTTTCAATCGAGATGGGCACACGCGGCGGTTTCATCGCACCTGATGAGGTTACTTTCGAATATATCAAAGGCAGGGAATATGCTCCCAAAGGTGAGGAATGGGATAAGGCAATTGAATACTGGAAGACTCTTAGGAGCGGTGACGACGCAGTGTTTGACAAGGAACTTACATTCCATGCAGAAGATATAGAACCATTTGTGACTTACGGAACAAATCCGGGTATGGGCATGGGTATCACTCAGTCAATACCGACACTCGACACTATCCCTGAAGCAGGCAAAGCTTCATATCTGAAGAGTCTCGAATATATGGGGTTCAAACCCGGCCAAAAGTTGCTTGGGACTCCGGTTGACTACGTCTTCCTCGGAGCATGCACCAACGGTAGAATCGAGGACTTCCGTGCATTTGCATCCATAGCAAAGGGACGTAAGAAATCCGACAATGTGACAGCATGGCTCGTGCCGGGTTCTTGGATGGTGTTTGACCAAATCAAGGAAGAGGGTCTTGATAAGATTCTCGAGGAAGCAGGTTTTGAAATCCGCCAACCCGGTTGCTCAGCCTGCCTTGCCATGAACGACGACAAGATCCCTGTAGGCAAACTTGCAGTGTCTACTTCAAACCGCAATTTTGAAGGACGCCAGGGTCCTGGTGCCCGAACAGTACTTGCGAGCCCCCTTGTGGCTGCCGCTGCTGCTGTGACAGGCAAGATCACCGATCCAAGAACCTTATAACCTCATAACCATTTAACCCTTAATCCTCAAATTTTGCTTGCAAAATTTGGATATATAGATATGAAACAGAAATTCGACATCATAACAAGCACCTGTGTGCCTCTTCCACTCGAAAACGTTGATACCGATCAGATAATCCCGGCTCGTTTTCTCAAGGCTACAACTCGTGAAGAGAGTTTCTTTGGAGAAAATCTTTTCCGCGACTGGCGTTATAATCCTGACGGCTCATTGAATGAGGAGTTTGTTCTAAACAATCCAAAATATAGCGGAGAGATTCTCGTTGCCGGAAAAAACTTCGGCAGCGGATCAAGTCGCGAGCATGCTGCATGGGCAATAGCCGGATATGGGTTCCGCGTGGTGATCAGCAGTTTCTTTGCCGATATCCACAAAAACAATGAGCTCAATAACTTTGTGCTACCGGTAGTGGTCAGCGAGCAATTCCTGGCAAATCTTTTCTCATCGATTGAGAAAGATCCTAAAACTGTTGTTGAGGTAGATCTGCCAAACCAGACAGTGACAAACAAGGCAACCGGAGAAAGCGAGAAATTCGAGATCAACGGCTATAAGAAGTATTGCCTCATGAATGCTCTCGACGATATTGATTTCCTTTTGGAAAACAAGGAAAAGACCGAAGCCTGGGAGGAGGCGGCAAAGGCGTGACAACACCTACTACCAAGAAAGGGATGAATAGTCATTCCGCAAGTGTCGAGATTATGGACACCACCCTTCGCGATGGTGAACAGACCTCGGGAGTCAGTTTTGTGCCCCATGAAAAACTGATGGTGGCACGCGCACTCCTCAACGACCTTAATGTTGACCGGATCGAGGTAGCTTCCGCCCGGGTCTCAGAAGGAGAGAAAGATGCAGTGACCAGAATCTGCAAATGGGCACGTCAGGCCGGTTATCTGCCACGCGTGGAAGTACTTGGATTTGTCGACGACGGCACTTCTCTCAATTGGATCAACGAGTGCGGATGCGTCAATATAAACCTGCTCTGCAAGGGTTCTGAAAATCATTGCCGCAATCAACTCAAGAAGACACCTCAGGAGCATTTCGAGGATATCAGAAGAAACATATGCATGGCGCACGACATGGGTATCAACGTAAATGTCTACCTTGAAGACTGGAGCAACGGCATAAAGAATTCTCCCGATTATGTTTTCGCCATGATGGATGCATTGAAAGACTGCGGAATCAAGCGGTTTATGCTTCCCGACACTCTCGGCATACTGAATCCTTTGGAACTACTGCTCTTCATGAGAAAGATGGTGAAGTTATATCCCGGAGTCCATTTTGATTTCCATGCCCACAATGACTATGACCTTGCCATCTCAAATGTTCTTGCGGCTGTGCTCGGTGGATGCAAAGGCATTCACACTTCTGTAAATGGGCTCGGAGAGAGGGCGGGCAATGCCCCGCTTGCAAGCGTCCAGGCTATCCTGAAAGATCAGTTTAACGCTCATACCAACATTAGGGAGGAGCGTCTCAATGATGTGAGCCGTATGGTGGAGAACTATTCGGGCATACCGATTCCTCCAAACCGTCCGATCACTGGCGATAGCGTCTTCACCCAAGTGGCAGGAGTCCATGCCGACGGAGACAACAAGGCAAACCTATATTGCAACGATCTCCTTCCTGAGCGTTTTGGCAGAAAGAGGGAATACGCACTCGGCAAGAACAGCGGGAAAGCCAATATACTCAAGAATCTTGAAGAACTTGGTCTTGAACTGACACCGGAGCAGACTCGCAAGGTGACAGAGCGAATCATCGAGCTTGGCGACAAAAAGGAGGTGGTGACCCAAGAGGATCTTCCGTTTATCGTGTCGGATGTGCTTAACAGTGTCTCCCAAGCTGAGCACGTGAAACTTCTAAGCTACATGGTCAGCACTGCTTATGGACTGAAACCTATGGCTGCCCTTAAGATTGAGATAAACGGAGAAGTTCATGAGATAAATGCTTCCGGCAACGGACAGTTTGATGCGTTCATGAAAGCGTTGAAGCAACTCTATAAGGAGAAGCTTGACCGCCGCTTCCCACATCTTGCCAACTACGCTGTGTCAATCCCACCGGGAGGACGCACGGATGCCCTCGTGCAGACTGTCATCACCTGGCAATGGAACGACAGGATCTATCGCACCCGCGGCCTTGATGCCGACCAGACAGAGGCCGCCATCAAAGCCACTATAAAGATGCTTAATCTAATGGAAGATAAGATAGGGGAAAAGCTACCGAAGGTTGCCGGCTATTGATTCTCTCTTAGAAGACTATGCCGGAAGATGAGGAACTTCCCCTGTCTATGCTTTCCTCGCGCAGTTTCTTTCCATAGCGGATTGTATATGTCGCATTCAGCCAAATATTGCGTCGGAAGGCTGTCCCGTAATAATTCTTGGACTCACGGTAGTTTTCATATTCCATATAGGTCGTAATTTTCTTGAAGTCAGACCTGAACAGATTATAAAGCCGCACAGAAAGATTTCAGCCTTTGCCGCTCCAGCCTGCTGCAAGGGTATAATATGAAGGGTGGTCGTATATTCTTTCATTTATGTTTGATTCTTTTTCCCTGAAAAGATACCAGCCATTGATATAGAAGTTTCCTATGTAGTAAGTGGCGGTGATGCTTCCGTTAAGAACCGTTCTGGAATATGAGAGCGTCCCACCCTTTCGATAAGACGTCACCGTGGCTTGTCCCTCAAGAGAGAGCGAATTGCCAAATAGTCGGACAGTGGCACCCAGACCTTCTGACAATGTCTGGAAAAATCCATTTTTCTCGTATGTGCGCAACATCATTTCACGGCCATTGATTATTTCAGGAGTGTAAACATAATCCATGGGGCGTGTATGGCGATTGAAGGTTGAGAAAGCACTTATGTCAAGCCATTTCGAGGCTTTCCAGGAATAATTCAAAGCGGCTGTGTTGTAAAGCCATGATTTAAGTTTCGGATTTCCTTTCACCGCATCTAAAAGATCTGTCACCACTATATTTGGACTGCGATATGAAATTCCAATGCCCATATTGCTCATCCCCGATGAGAAACTCACACGGTGCCTGCTGTTGAATTTAAAACTACCGGAGATATTATAAGCCGGAAGAGGCTCTGAATAATGATCATTCCCGAATGAACACCACTGATAATGAAATCTTAAAGATGGTTGCAACCTTAATTTTCCAAATCTAAAATTTCCACTCAGTCTCATTCCCGCTGCTTTATCTTTGTATTGAATTTCCGTGGGATTGCTCCCTGTATATGTCAGCCGATTGTTTTTGATTTCTCCGTTCAAACTTAATGACAGCGAATGTTGATTCCAGTTTTTTGTCAAGCCGGCCCAGATATCTGCACTCCATTCATTCTCTTCTACATTGCTGATATTCTCTATTCCCAATTCTGAGAAACGGGTGTCGCTCGTATTGTGGGAATATTTTGCCGACGGAGTGATGGCAAGCTGAAGCGAACGCGGAAGATTAAACTGAAAGTTACCCTTCCATGAAGGTGTCAATGAATTTCGACAACGCTTCTGTTCCGACCTGCTATCAGGGTAGATATCAGGCATATATTCATTGTTCCCAATAAAAAAGGCATCAGGCATATCATTATCTCTTATTGAAAACTGATTCGAGATCATTGTTGAGTCAGTAGCGTATTTAAGACGCACCGACATATAAGTCTCCTGAGACTTTATTTCTGATTCCGGTGTGTCGCTGATTCTCAATATCTCGTTTTCTCCAAAATTATATGAAGTGACGGAACTGCTGTTCTCATGTTTTGAATGAAATAAATCAACTCCCGTGAAGAGGTCGTAGGTCATCTTCCCCTTAGAAAACTTTGAACTAAGACTATAATACCCATAATCCATCAGCAGAATCTGCTGCTGAGCAGAAAGTTGTGTATACCCCCCATATTCATATTTATTCATAATGAAGTTGATTGCATAGGCCACACCCTCAAAGCGGGGATCGGCAGGATAGTCGAGCACCTCTACCCTTTTCACATCTTCCGGCCGCATACCTTGTATTTCTTCCTGCGATGCCCGGGCACCGTCGATAAACAAAACAACCCCTTCACCGGATAATGTCGACACTGAAGAGCCTACCGCACTCACCCGGATGGATGGGATCGACATAAATCTCAAAAGACTTAGGCCATCGTATGCCGCACGTTTTTCCCGCAATGAGGGAATATATACAAGTCGATCGCTATCTATCCTGCGGGAGTCGGCTGTGGCAGTGACCTCACCAATCTTAACTGACTGAATGTCCATCCTGACATTACCCATTGAAAACTCAGGCGAAGGCAGATAGAGGGTCCTGTAGCCTACGCTCGAGAATCTTGCAATCACATTCTTCCTGTCGCATGGAATTGAAAAATTACCATTTTCATCTGCTATGCTATATGTTATGGTGGCGGAGTCCTTAGGGTTCAGAATCATTACAGTTGCAAATCCAACAGGATCTCCTGTCAAACCATCAATAGTGCGACCGGAGAAGTGATACTTACCCTTCTGAAGAGCTTCTATGTATATTTCATCCTGATACTCTGTCACCGACACAGGGTTAAGCGCCACAATAGCCTTGACTACATCTAATGCATTGTCGCTATATATTTTTTCCTTCACCTTGTAGTCGTCCAGCTCATCATAAATAAAACTGATTTTTATGTCCGGATTCTTTTTGCAGAAATCGGCTAATGCCGCTGATATCGGAAGTCCGACATAATTATATTCAGTTACAGCAGCGAATGAAGCCTTGGGAATATTAATTAATATTAAAAGCAATATGGGGAAAAGGTATCGCATAATAATAACTATATTATTACTTATTTAAGTATCAGGCTTTTCTCTTCCATGACGAGACGTATTCTATCGAAACTGTTGAGTTGCCTCACCACTTCAGAAGGATCATCCGCCGGATTCCAACGATAGTATAACCGCACATTAGTTGCCTCATTATTCATCACTTCAAAATCAAGCCCATAATATTGTGTGATTTCCCTAAGAATTTTTCCAAGACTCTCGTTTTCAAAAATCACCGGCGTCACCACAAGCTCAGTTGAGTCCGGTATTGCCTCATAAAGGCCTGTTGCCGAGGCATCGGAGGCAACCGTCTTCTCAGCCGGCTGCACATTGGATTCGGGAGTATGGTTATTAAGATGCCTTGACATTAAACCGACACCGAAAGCCAATGCGGTAATCGAAGTAACTGCGATAGCTACAGCTGCAACGGATCTTCCATTTCTCAAATAATGCCATTTTCTTTTTTCAGTCGTCGGTTCATTAGAAGATGCAAATTTCCTCCACTCAGCATCCACCCGCTCAGGTGAAACTGAGGGTGGCAACTTAAAAGCACTGTCAACTTGGCATATCGTGTCGTAGATCTCCCGAATCTCAGTATCCTCAAGAAGAGATAGGAGTTCGGAGTCGGTAAATTTTTCCGGATGCTCGGCCAATTCAATCGCTTTAATATATTTTTCCATAAGTTGGGGTCTAAAAGTGTTTATTTATTACTTATGAGCTTTTTTCTAATTTGCTCAAGTCCGTTCTTTAGATGTTTGTAGACTGCAGCCTTGCTTATTCCGAGTTGTTGAGCTATATCTGAATAAGAAAGTCCGGATTCATAGCGGAGGAGCATCACCCGGGAGCATTGCTGCGGAAGTGATTCGTTTATTATAAGGTGAATCATGGCAAGTGTATCCTCGTCGTTGCAATCAGTTCCATAGAATGAGTCAATACCATGCTCTGTCATGACAAGGTTTTCAACACTCACCTTCACCGGCATATCCCTGATGATATTGAGACATCTGTTTCTGACACATCTCATAAGGTAGCTGTCGCATATCTCAACGTCATTGCAAGTGTGCAATAGATTTGCAAACACATCATGCACTGCATCATGAGCGGCAGCCTCATCCTTAAGCAATGTATATGCAAAAGAATATAGCCGGGCATAATTCATTTTAAAAAGATTCTCAATGTTATTTTTTCCAGTCATACAAACTATAGACACAAAAATCTAAAAAAAACCAACCTCCCATCATAAAAATATAACAAAAAATAAAAATCGCCGTAGAGTGGCGCCCAATAATTTGCGCAATACGATTCTGTTTTGTAATTTTGTAAACTATTCCACTCCAGGCAAGTTTTGTTTGAGCGGACGAAAGAAAACATAAATCGTGTGGCGAATATGTTAACGAAAGGCAAGATGATGGTAAAGACACTCAAGGTGGCCGGTTGGACCATCCTGTCTTTTATTCTCCTTATCGCCCTGCTGCTTTTCTGCGCAGTGAAGTTTATAAATTCAAAGGAACTTTCCCACATGATAGAGGACGTTGCAAACGATTATATCGATGGACATTTGTCTATCGGTGATGTGAAACTCGGTTTTCGCCCCGGATTCCCAATATTGGGAGTGGAAGTTGACAATCTTTCCTTGATTTCCCATGCCTTTGACTCCCTTGATGCCGAGCAGCGTGGCCTTCTACCTAATTATTCGGATTCGCTTATTTCACTCGACAAGTTCACCGGGGCACTGAATCTCAAGCGTCTTATAGTGAATAATGAACTTGTGATGCACGATGTCGTGCTTAATGGACTTAAAGTGAATCTGGTTATTGCCCACAATGGAAAGGCAAACTACGAGGTTGCTAAAATACCGGACGACACCTTGAAGACGAAAAAAAACAAGATGCCCGGATTCAGTATCGACAGATTTGCTCTTGACCGACCTAAGGAAATCAGGTTTTACAATGCATCCGATTCCACTTCTGCATCTGTGCTGCTTCTGACCGATGCTGCAGTTGATGGCAACGATATGCCTACCTACCGTTTGAAGATAAATGGCAATGTCACCTCCCCTAAGGCTACACTTATCACAAATCTCGAAAAAATCAATTTCGGGATGAACGGCACTGTTAATTGGGATCCGGCAGATCCCGGGTTGGTGGCAATTGACAACATGGAGATTCAGGGTGAGTTTTTAAAAGCTATAGTGGGTGGTGAAATAGACCTGAAAGAAAGTCCGATTGTAAAGAAGGGTGTTGTGGATATTGATCCTTTGCCAATTGCCGATATTCTATCTCTGCTGCCAGACTCTATAAAGGAAGAGCATCGTCTCTACGAACCCTATTTTTCTACAAACGCTTCAATATCCGGAAGATTTGAACTGACCAAACCAATGAACTTGGCAACTGATACGGTGCCCGATGCCATGATCAAGTTCTCAATTCCTCCTTCTGATATTAAATATGGCAATGCTCACTTTGAGCAATTTGCAATTGATGCCACCATCCGCACATTCACAAATCTACCCGATGAAACAACCGTGGATGTAAGTCGTTTCTCCGTCAAAGGTGAATCTGCCGACCTTGAAGCAAAAGCCTCTATTTCCTCCTTGCTGTCTGATCCGTCATTCGATGCCTTTGTGCAAGGAACATTGAATCTGAAAAAACTTCCACCTATTGTCCAAGAGAAAATTCCAGGCTATCTTTCGGGAAACATATCGACAGATTTGCATGCCAATGGTACTGTCTCGATGTTTAGCCGGCAACATTTTCATCGTCTTGTGGCAGACGGATCGATCAATGCCCGGGATATCTACTTCCTTACAGGCGACACCAGCAAACTGGTGCAGTTGGGAAATGTGAACATAGATCTGGATTCAAAACGTATTGTAGAAGGGATACCTCTGCTCCGCTCGAAAGTGGATGTTGACACTGCTACTATTCTTGTGAGCGGAGTCGACATTGCAATAGGGAAACTCTCCTTGGGCGCATCAGTGGAAAATACCGGGCAACATGCCGATTCATCACTCATGCTCCCGGTTGGTGGAAATCTTAAAGTTGACCGGCTCAATATAGTTTCCATAACCGACAGCGCCGGGGCGCGTATGCGCAATATCAACGGCAAAATAAAGTTGTTGAGGAAGAATAAGGAGAATCCCATACTTGAAATTTTAGCCGACATCGTGCCAACTTATGTATCTGCCGGAACACTTTCAGATCGACTGCTCCTGAATGACACTAAAGTCAAGGCATCGTTGACAAAACTGCCATCATCCGGAAAGAAAAAAACGGAATCAAAGAAAGCACCAAGAAATCATCATGAGTATTCCTACATTGCTCCGGCAACCGTGTTTAAATATGTCTATAACAAAAGGCATCATAGGCCGGGTGAGAAGGTTACCCGTCGTGTCTATACCACCTTGGGAGCAAAAGATAATGAAATACTGAAATGGGATCTGACAAGACAATTCAGTAATTTTCTGAATGAGTGGAGACTGAAAGGCACCGTGACTAATACACAGGCCCGGTTGCTCACCCCATTGTTTCCGCTGCGCAACCGAATCTCACGAATTGAATTAAATTTCAACAATGACACAGTCAATATAACCAATATATCCTTAAGGGCAGGTAAATCTGACCTTGCCATTTCCGGTAGGATCTCAAATGTTCGTCGTGCTCTCACTTCTAAGAATCACGACACACTAAAAGGCAACTTCTCAATATTGAGCGACACGATAGATATCAATGAAATCTCTGCCGGAGCCTTTACCGGAGCTTCTTACGCTGAACGCCTGCGGCAAGGCAAGATAAAGAAGAAAGGTTATTCAGATGATGCCACTCTGCAATCCCGAATAGATGCGCTCGCTAAAGAAGGCCCACGGTCTGCTTCTCCGATCCTAATACCTGTTAATATTGACGCTAAATTAAGGATAGAAGCCAACAGAGTGCTATATAGTGATTTTTCATTGCAGAATATGGGTGGTGATTTCTTATTATATGATGGAGCCATCAATATTCATGATTTGAAAGCTTGCTCAGATGCCGGCAACCTGAATGTTTCTGCTCTTTATTCCGCACCAAAATTGGAAGAAATGCAAATTGGGTTCGGCATGGAACTAAAGGACTTTGATATTGCCAAGTTTGTTGAATTGGTACCGGCTATTGACTCGATCACCCCTCTTATGCATGATTTTTCCGGCTTCATTAACGCAGACCTTGCTGCAACGTGCAGAATTGATTCCGGCATGAATCTGGTGCTTCCTTCCCTTAACGCGGCAATCAGGATCAATGGCGACAATCTTGCTTTCATTGATCCTGAAAAATACCGGACATTGGGAAAATGGCTTGGATTTAAAAACAAGGCCGACAACACCATACATAGCCTTAATGTTGAAATGACCGTTGCTGATGGGCTTATGCGTGTCTATCCGTTTGCATTTAACATAGACCGCTACCGTTTGGGCGTTTACGGTTACAACAATATTGCGATGGATTTTGATTATCACCTTGCTGTCTTGAAATCACCGATACCTTTTAAATTTGGAATCACGATTTCCGGTAATCCAAAGAAATATAAAGTCAGGTTTGGAGGTGCCAAATTTAAGGAAGATACTGCCATAGAAAGCGTCAATATCGTCAATAGAGCCCGTATTAACCTAATGGATCAGATAGAGGGTGTCTTTAAGAGGGGTGTTCGTAATTCTCAGTTTGCAAAATTGAATGTTGCCCGACCTAAAGACTTCGATGCTATGCCCGATCCGGGTCTCAGTGCAGCCGATTCTCTACAGCTAATTCAGGAAGGGTTGCTCGAAGCTCCGCAGCCAACCATAAAACCTGAACCTGAAAAAAAGCCCAAGAAGAAACACAAAAAATTCCTGTTCTTCTGAAATCTTTGAGATAATCTACCTTTTATATACCTTCATTGATCGGCAAGGCTTGAATAGTAAGCCGCCTTGGTCTTGTTGACTGCAGTGCCCTTGCCGTCACGGTACATCTCCGCAAGGCGCTTGTTGACTACTGAAAGTATTGTCTTGGGCAGTTTGGAATTCTTTGAAATAGGTTCATAGTAATATATCGCACGTGCAAAGTTCTGATTTAAGAAATCACCGTTATAGTTCATGCTGCCCAAATAGTATCGAGCCCAGTCATCACCTGCTTCAGCTGATTTTTCAAAATCTTTTAGTCCGGGCAGAAATCCATCTTTATATAATGGTTCATTCTTCATACTTTTACCGGCATGTACAGCTTCAATCCACTGCAATGCCAACTGGGCATCTTTAGCTACCTCCCCATTTGCTTCCTTTTCCGGTATTCTTGGTAGATATAGCATCACTCGCGAATAGTTTTCGCCAAGATCTCCGGCAATATAATGCCAGAAAAATGCATCAGGATAGTTTAGCGATCCTCCGTTTTTAGTGCCGAGTAGACTTGCATAGAGCGACATACCTCTCGAATAACCTTTAAGGGCAGCTTTATTATAGCTCTCACGCGCTTTCTTTCCATCTTCTTTAACACCTTTACCCTCTAAATACATACTGCCAAGCGCGGTGTAAGCAAAACCATAATGATCATCCTTGCGTGAATCAAAATATTTCTTTGCTTTCTCATAATCTTTATTCTCGAAATAGTATAGCCCAAGGTAGTCATTAGATTCTTCATATCCTTTTTTTGCAGATGACTCCAAAAGTGCCAATCCTTCTTGTTTCTGATCTTCATAGTTTGGATTAAACACATATAGCGAACCAAGTTCCATCATAGCCTTGGGGTCTCCTGTTGAGACAGCAGATTTCAAAGCTTGTTCAGAAACATTGTCAGATTGTCTTGCAGCAGCCGCAGACAATGCCATAACCGTCACGCTGAGAGCAATAAATAGTTTTTTCATAGTACAGTGGATATTAAGGGTTATTAATAATCTCCTAACAAAAATAAGAATCATTTTGTTTTAGACCCCGTCTCATAAGATTTTAGAGGCTCCGGGGAAGCTGGGTTGGGATGATTTTCGGCATGCAGGCTCGGTAGCATAGCGGGCTATGTGACTGAGCCAAAGGTCGAAAAGCGCCCAAGCCAGCGAG
>CAYQXG010000085.1:0-12588 GCA_964421525.1 uncultured Sangeribacter sp.
GAGTGCTACGCTGAATACAACAGCGAGAGCGAGAACGATTTTCTTCATTTTCTTAAAAGTTTAAATAATAAAACATGTTTTGCTATCAAAAACGGTGCAAAGTTAATGCAAATTTTTGAATTGGCAATAACTTTTTTCAATTTTTTTATCAAATTCGGTAAAAATAATACTACTTTTAACATTTAGACCCCGTCTCATAGAGATTTTAGGCCCCGACTCATAAAAAATGGGGGTCGCTAGGGCGGCTTTGGGCGAGGGATTTTCAGACCTTTTCCTTTCTATATAGAGGCAATCCCAAAAGATAGAAAGCCAATCCTTGGAGCAAGAGTCCGATTCCGGCGGCATATATCATCCAAAGGCAGAAAACAGTGGCTCCTATTCCTATTGTCATGGCGTAGCACAGGCCTCGCTTGGCATGGTCTGCCAGAAGTCTGTTCTTATAGTCTTTTGCGGCAATCTTCACAAGAAAGAGCCCGCTGAACAGATAGGCGGGGAGAACCATAAGTCCGGTAATATTGAGGGCATAGAGATACACGTCCTCAGCCATGACTACGAGGAATAGAAACAATTGCATCACTATTCCCGACGCCAGAAGGGCGGGCCTTAAAGAATCAGACCCATCGCTTTTAAGAAGCCATTTAGGGAAAATGCCATGTCGGGCAGCCGAATATGGCTGCTCAGCTGTGATGATGGTCCAGACAAACCAAGCGCCCGTAATTGAGGTGATAACCGCAGCTATCACAAGCCAGTAGGCCCATTCTCCACATATAGTGCGCAAGGCATAAGCCACCGACGGGTCTTCCAATCCGGCAAGTCGTACTCGCGACATTATCCCGTAGCAGAACACAGAGACAAGCACATAGAGAATCCAAGCGGCAAGGAACCCGAGCATTCCTGCCTTCCCCACATCAGACTGACACCTTGCCCTGCCCGACATCACGACCGCCCCCTCCACACCTATGAAACACCATAGGGTCACAAGCATCGTGCTCTTCACCTGCGACAATACACCTCCGACCCCGTCGCCAAGGCACCAGATGTCGGCAGTGAGAGTCTTATAACGGATATTGAGCGCGAGCAGTATGATGATAAGCAGAATCACACTCACCTTCAGGATGGCCAGAAAAGTGGCTATGATGGAAGAGGTGCGAAGTCCCGAACTTATCAGCAAATACATCACCCATATCAGAGAGGAGCAAAATATCACGGTCGGCAACCCATGAGACAGCAACGACGGGAAGAAAGCCCCGAAAGTATCGTTGAGCATAACGGCATACGCCACGTTAGCAAAACAAGCACAGAGCCAATAGCCCCACGCCACATTGAATCCGGTGAAGCGGTTGAACCCTTTTTCAGCATAAAGATAGATTCCCTCATTGAGTTCCGGATGCCTGTCGGAAAGAATCTTGAAGGCATTCACAAGCATGAGCATACCTGTAGCGGTAATGCCCCAGCCTATCATCACGGCACCGAGCCCTGCCCCAGCCGCAAGGTTTTGCGGGATATTGAAGATTCCACTGCCTACCATCATGCCAAACACGAGGGCAACCAGTCCAGTAAGCCCGAGACGCTGTGATTCGGCAACTTTATTATCTTGTTTCATGGTGCAAATTTACTAAAAAATCCCTGCCCGCGCAACGGTATTCCTGCGATGGGGCACCATTCTATTGCCCGACTCAAAAAAAAGCATTAATTTTGCACTCCGTAACCCCATAGAAAGCAAGGTTCCGACTTGCACATAGCAGTGAAGTATGCATAATGAATTGAAAATACGCCTAAGATATATAGACGCAATGCGCGGACTGGCTATCCTGCTTGTTGTCTTCAGTCACGTGACGAATGCCTACGTCAAGATGCCTATCACAAATTCTTCATTTGCCGGCATCTACTATATGATGACTATGTTTCGCATGCCGCTTTTCTTCTTCGTGAGCGGATTCTTTGCTTTCAGAATGGCTGAGAAATGGACCTGGCCAACCGTCAAGCGAGTCATGACCAAGAAATTTCAAGCTCAGATTTTCGGATTGGCGGTATTTTGTTTCCTCTATGGGGCATGCATGAAAAACTGGAAGTTCAACTTTATATGGACATCTAATCCTTATTGGTTCACCATCTCACTGTTTGAGATGTTTGTGGTGTATCTTGCCGTCGCCCTCATAGTGAGAAAGACCGGCAGAAACCTGCCGCTTTTCCTGCTGCTTGCCGTAGCAGTGATCTCTCCATTCATATTCAACTGTCTGACCGACGGGGTTAAACTTCCGAAATGGGTGGTTGGGTTGCAGACATGGCACACCCTGAACTACTGGCCATATTTCATGCTCGGGATTTTCGCACGCCGTTTCGAATCTTTTACTTGGAAAGCTATCGACAACCAATACTTCAAGGCTGCAATGATCGTGTCATTCTTTGCATTGGTGATTTTCTACGGTTGCCGCCATAAATATTCATTGGAATGGGATTTCGTGATGACAGCCATGCGGTTTTCAGGGCTGATGACAGTGCTCGTATTCTTCAGGACTTACAGAGACTGGTTTGACAAAGGCACGACTGTGAGCAACGTTATGTCGTTTGCCGGAAGCCGTACGCTCGACATCTATTACCTGCACTATTTCTTCATCCCTAATCTTTCATTTATGAAAGGATTCCTCTCTACAGGACCGGGAAACTCCGTAGTAGCCATGCTTACAATTGGATTGATAATATCGGCACTTGTTGTCGCGCTCTGCCTGCTCATCAGCGCCATACTACGCACCTCGCCGCTGCTTGCCGCCTGGCTTTTTGGGGCTCGAAGTAAGTCTTAAGTCTTCAGTCTTCAGTCTTCAGTCTTCAGTTGTCAGTTTTCCGTCCTCTGAAGACTGAAGACTTAAGACTGAAGACTCCGGAAACCTGAAGTCTACGATCTTCCCCAAAGAAGTTTTTCCCTCAATGAGGCAGCAAAAGTGTCGTCTTTAGGGGTCAGAAGATTCACCACGTATGGTGCTGTCTGCAGTTCAAGCACAGAACCTTCTTTCATGGTGCAGCTATAACCATCCACACTCAATCGGAAACTCCCGGTTCTTGACGACATCACCAGCCTAAGCCTTGATTCTCCTGCCACCACTATAGGTCTGAGCGTCAGCGAATGTGGAGCCACCGGCGAGAGCACCATGCAGTCGAGGCCCGGCTGCAGTATAGGTCCCCCGACCGAAAGATTATAGGCAGTGCTTCCGGTAGCAGTAGACACAATCAGCCCATCTGCACGATAGTCGGCAAGAAAGAATCCGTCAAGTTCCACATGCACATTAATCATCGATGCCGAATCATCTTTCTGCACAGCCACTTCATTGAGTGCGTCGCAGATGAAATCAGCCGGTATCCCTTCACCGCTGACAGAGATAAGGCGTCGCGGCTGTATGCTCAGGCTGTCGTAGCAAATACCATCAAGGAGCAAGCCTGGATTGTCGAGTGAGAAATGGGCAAGATAGCCCAGATGTCCGGTATTGACACCTGCCACGGGAATCTCAGCACCGGCAATCCGGCGCGCAGTGCGAAGGAATGTCCCGTCGCCGCCAAAGCTGATTGCCGCCTTTGCATCGGGTATGCCGGAGAAAACCTCCGGTATCAGATCTTCAGGAATACCTGAGCGATTAAGATAGGAAGCAAATTTTTCATGACACAAAAGGCCGAACCCCATCTTGCGGGCTTCGGCCATAAAATTCATTATCCCGGTAAGGTTTTCATCTTGACGGGATTTTCCATACAGTGCTAATGTTGACTTTTCCATAGAGTTCCTACACGTTAAGGAGTGCCTGAAGTTCAAGAAGACGTTCAGTCGCTATCATGGCATCCGTATAGTTATTGCCCTCCGCTTCCGACACCTCGTAGCCATAACGCTCCAGATTGTGGATGGCAGGAGTTGGATCGTCGCATCTCAACCTTAAGGTCACACTGATCGACTTTTCATCGGCAGGTTGCGTGAGCAGGTCAACCACAGGCGCTCCGGCATCCTCGCATGCATGCGTCAGGATCGAAGCACTGTAGTCAGCCGGAGCACACAAAATAGTGACCAGGCTGCAGTCGTCGCGCTGTATGAGTGTCTCTTGTGTCGTCAAAATTTAATTTCTTTTGGTGATTTCAATGTTTTTCACTAATTTTGCCTATAATCTGAAATCCGTGAAAAAATTGGAATCGGGTTTACAGATTCAAAGTTACAAATATTGTGCCGAATTTCAATGCTGATTTAAATTTTTTAGCAATTTTTGCCATAAAATAGTGGTCAGGCACTGATTTTTCAGGCTCAAACTACGTTTATTTTATATAACCTGTTTATTAAATAACGTTTGAGAATCGAAAATGACAAGATTAAGTGTCAATATAAATAAAGTTGCGACCATCCGCAACGCCAGAGGGGAGAACAATCCGGACCTCGTGAAGTTTGCATTGACATGCGAGGCTGCCGGTGCCGACGGCATAACAGTGCATCCCCGTCCCGACGAACGCCATATCCGTCATGCAGATATTCCATTGCTTAAAGAGGCGATAACCACAGAACTCAATATGGAAGGCTACCCGTCGGAAGATTTCATCAATCTCGTGCTTGAGAATAAGCCGGCTCAAGTGACTTTAGTGCCTGACGCGCCTGACCAACTCACATCAAATCATGGTTGGGATGTATCTGCCAACACCTCTTTTCTTTCCGGAATAGTGAAAAGATTCAAGGATGCCGGCATACGAGTGTCATTGTTTATCGACCCCGATACCGTACAGGTGCTTGAAGCAAAACTTGTGGGCGCTGACCGCGTTGAGCTCTACACAAAGAGTTATGCCGACAAATATCCGCTCAACAAGGAGCTTGCCATTGCTCCTTTTCTTGAGGCGGCAGCCGCGGCTGAGGTTTGTGGTCTCGGCATAAATGCCGGCCATGATCTAAGTCTGGAGAATCTTGCTTATTTCCATCAACATATCCCCTACATTGACGAGGTAAGCATCGGACATGCCTTGATATGCGACGCCCTCTACTATGGGATAACGGAAACAATCAAGAAATATAAGGAATGCCTGAATTAATACCGAATCGGGTTAGATTAATTTTGAATTGGCCCTAAGGCCCTTAAAGGCTCTAAGGCCTTTAAAGCCCCTAAGGACTTTCTGACAACAGAAAAACGAAAAACTGAAACGAAAATATGGAAACCCTATCCCTATGGTCGCTCGTGATCGACGGCGGCTACATAATGATTCCGCTCGCATTGCTGATGATAGTCAGCATCTACATCTTCGTGGAAAGATGCATCGCCATTTCGCGTGCAAGCAAAGACGACGACACTTTCATGAAACGCATTCGCGACTATGTGCATGAAGGTGACCTCGAGAGTGCCCGGCAACTGTGTAAACAAACCGACACTCCTTATGCTCGTCTTATCCTGAAAGGTGTCTCCCGCATAGGGCGCCCGATGCAGGATGTGCTTGTGGCTATAGAAAACACCGGCAATATTGAGGTGGCCAAGCTTGGGAAAGGCTTTACTTGGCTTTCAACCACAGCTGCAGGAGCTCCGATGCTCGGATTTCTTGGCACCGTCACCGGTATGATCGAAGCATTCTATGCCCTTGCCATGGCAGGCACAGGAGCCAACATCATTGTCCTCTCAAGTGGAATCTATCAGGCATTGGTGACAACAGTTGCCGGTCTTATTGTAGGCATCATCGCACTGTTCGCCTATAATTTCCTCGTAAGCCGCGTCAACAGAGTAATGACCGGACTTGAGACAAAGACTATGGAATTCCTTGATCTTCTTAACGAACCGGCAGCTTGATTCTAAAGAAATAAGTTTAAACAACTTCTATGGCATTAAAACGCACATTCAACACACTCGACACTTTCTCCATGTCGTCTATGACAGATGTCATATTCCTTCTGCTCATCTTCTTCATGGTGACCTCAACCCTCATCTTTCCGGCAGCAATCGATGTCAATCTTCCGCAAAGTTCCGAGCAGACATCTAAAAAGCCGTTGACCGAGGTGTATGTTGACTCTCTTTCGCAATTCTACATCGTGATGGATCGCACCGACTCGATTCCCTCTGCCTCAACACCACGGCCTGTGACGCACGATGAACTGATTTCAGTGTTGACGCTGATTCAGCAGCAAGACTCCACCCGAGGCATAGCGCTTTACGCTGATGAAAAGGTGGAATATGGCAAGATTGTGGAAATCCTCGACATGGCAGCACGAAGAAAAATGAAAATGGTGCTTGCTACCAAGGCACTTCAGGAATCATCGCTCCCGGAATAATTATGAATGCATCTGAACGCAGGGACTCCTTTATCGCAGCTTTTGTCACTCTTGTGGCTGTCGGGCTTCTTCTGGTCTGGCTGCTCATTGCTACGCTACACTATGACGAAAGGATGGCGGCTACCACCGAAAACCCACAGCTTGAGGAAGATGAGATATTCCTTGATCCGGAGCTCCTGCTCGAGAATCACCAAAGCATAGGGGAACCCGATATTGCAAATCAAGATGCCCCGGCACCTGAAATAAAAGGTGAGCCGGTTCCTTCCCCGATTGAGCAACCACATACCGTTGTAGCCGGCGAGAATCCGGAGCCGTCGCCCGAACAGACCCTAATATCTTCCGACACGGAAAGTGCCGTTGAGACTGCAGCTTCCAATAAAAAGAAAGATGATGAGAAAGTGGCTTCATCGATGGCAGGTAAATTCAGTTCAAAGCCCGGATCTGTGCAAGGGAAGTTTGACTCTCCCGGGGGTAGCGATGGTGTTGCAACCGGCGTGACAGGAAAGATGAGCGGACGCCAGTTTTTGGGATGTCCACTTCCTGATGTGGCACTAAGCCATAAGACTACTGTGACAGTCTCCATAACTGTTGATGCAGATGGAAAGGTTACTTCAGCCACAGCATCCGGAGCTGCCACCCGTGAAATAAGGAAGAAATGTGAGCAGGCGGCCATGCAGGCAAAATGGAGTGCAAAAAAAGGAGCCACATCAACGCGCGGCTCCATAACATTTACTATTATTCCTAAGTGAGGTTTTTAGTCTTTAGTCTTCAGTCTTCAGTCTTCAGATGTCAGAGGGGCTTTAAGGGCCTTAGAGGCCTTAGGGGCTTTAGAGGCTTTAAGGACTGAACTTATGACTTAAGACTTAAGACTGAATCAATTCAAAATTATTCAACGAGATAAGCCGATACTTTGCCTATCGGGAGAGACCCCCTTATCTCAAGCGGAACACGATTCGAGTCTTTAGAAATCCAGGCATCGATATCATCACTTGTCTTTTTTCCTCCTTTCGATGTGAATGTGAAGCGTATATGCCATGCATCGCGCATGCTGCCGTTGCGCATCTTCACCTGTGTCTCCCCTACTTTCCATATCTTGACTGTTTCCTCATGCGACCCTGAGAAGAGAGTCGCCGTAACTTTCTTGCCGTTGCTCATAGTGGCGGGATCAATGCTACGGATCCAATAAAATACGCTCAACATGTCGAATGTGTCTCCGGATGCTGAAAGTTCAAGAGATGAATCGGTGACAGTGCCTTTCTTTTCACGGTGTTTGCTGACTTTGCCGCTTACGTTGCTCCCGGAGTATGAATATACTATATCGTCTTTCGCATACTTTCCCCCTTCATGAGCTATCTTGGTGTAGGAAACAGGACGAAATTTTGTCTTGTCCATCACCGAAATGAGAGTGTCGCGCACACTGAAGAATTTATCTGCCCATGGCTTTGTCTTGCCGGTAAGCTTGATATAATATTTTGAACCCTGGTTTTTGAGCGATAATGTGGCATCGCCTGAATCTTTGGTGATAAGGCCCCATTTGTAGGTGATGACGTAGCGCAACGACTCATTGCCGAAATTGGTATTCGCAACGGCAGATGTCGAAAAGGACACGACACAAAAAAATATGAGCAAAATCCTATACAATGCTTTCATACAAAATTCTTTTTCTACCTTAGACAAATCCATTGTCGAAAAGTTTAGAGGGTTTCAGTCTTCAGTCTTCAGGTTTTAGGCTTTAGTCTTCAGTCTTTAGTCTTCAGTCTTTAGTCTTCAGTCTTCAGTCTTCAGTCTTCAGAAAACGGACAACGGAAAACGGACAACTTACTCCGGAATCCAAACAGAATTACGTGTGAAAATCCTTGCCGGATCAGTCAGCCATGCCGCATCCTCTGCACTCAGTTTCTTGCGCCAGTTCACTCGTCTGCTCTCGTTGGCTCCTTCCCCGGTGCAATTGTATTCTCCATATCTTGCAGTGGCCTCATTCTCTGTCTTTCCCCAATTGTGCCATCCTTTCTCATTTATTGCGGCTGGCAGATCGCATTCAATGAAGAAAGTGAAGGCATAAGGACGCCAGGTGCGCCCAAGATGAACATTCTTAACATCCGGAGCTGCAGTCACCTTGCACTTATGGAACACATAGCCCACTGGATTGTCGATTGCTGTTGAGGCAGCTGTAAGATAAGAGTCACTCTTTGCATGGATGTGGCAGTTGCGGAAAAGCGCTGTCGCAGCTCCGAAAATGAAGTCGACCGTCCCCTCAATATAGCAGTTGTCGTAAAGGTTACGTGCATTTCTGCCTGAGGCGTAGAGGGTATCCTGATTGCCAAGTATATTGCAGTCTTTTACGTAGATCTTGTCGCCGGTGGTATGAAGTGCCACGGCCTGTCCGACAGGACCGGCAGAATTTTCAATAGTAAGGTTCTTGAGAGTGATGTTGTTGCCGTCGATACGCAGAGTGTAGCTTCCGGAGGTGCCCATATTTCTCAACTGGGCATAGTCGCCGTTTGTGATGATGGTGCTGTCACGGCTCTCCCCTTCGATTGTCACATTGTTCACGGTATAGTTCACCAGAATCTTTTCATTGTAGACACCATTCTTTACAAAGATACGTACCGCCTCTTCTGAATCTCCCTTCAGTTTTTTGAGAGCCTCGTTAATGGTCCGGTAGTCGCCGGAGCCATCCTGTGCCACAACGATAGTCTTTGAATAGCTGTTGTTTCCTGCTGCCATGCAGCAAAATGGAAATATGGAGAGAATAAATGCTATAAGTTTTTGTTTCATAATTATTATTTTTTTAGTCTTCAGTTGTCAGTCTTCAGAAAGGCCTTAGGGGCCTTAAGGGCTTTAAGGGCCTTAGAGCCTTTAAGGACTGAACTTAAGACTCAAGACTGAAGACTCAAGACTGAAGACTTAAGACTTAAGACTTAAAACTGAATCCTTAGAAGCTCCGCTTCCCGTTGTCCGTCTCAATAACCTTGAGCGTTTTCTTAAAGAATAGATAAAGCAATATTGCCGCGCTGAACAGTGCAAAGGAGAAGCTATAGTAGACACCAACATTTCCTTTGCCGAGTCCAACGGCAAGCCAGAACATTGCCGGTACTCCTATCGCTATATAGGCAATCAGTGCCACCCAAAGGAATGGCTTTGCATTTCCGGTTCCTCTGAGCCCGTTGGCAAACGTAAGCTGTATCGCATCTCCAAATTGATATATCACCAATGGCAGAAGCAACAGCTGTGCCGACGCCAGCACCTCTGCGTCGGGAGTGAAAAAGCCTGTCAGCTCATCTCCCCACAGCAGGAACACCAGCGATGCAATGGCAGCCAATATCATATTGAGATGCAAGCCGGCTACTGTGATTCTCTTAACTCCTGACACATCTCCGGTTCCGGTGTAGTTGGCAGAGCGAATCGACACAGCAATGCCGAAACTCATGAATGTCATGAATCCGAGCTGCGAGATAGTGTTGATCACCTGATATGCAGCAAGCTGGATCTTCCCAAACCATCCGGTCACGATTGCACCAAGTGTCCATAACCCACATTCCACACCTGATTGTATCATCATCGGCCACGAAATGTGCCACACCTTGACGCGCACATCCCCGACTTTGTGGGAATCTATAGCCCCTTTGAAATAAGGACGGTAGCGGTTTCTCAGCGCAAAGACAAGCAATATCCCTACAGCGGAAAGCCATCTTGCCACCAGAGTTGAGATACCGGCACCGTTCAATCCGAGTTCCGGACATCCCCATTTTCCGAAAATAAGCACATAGTTGCCGAGTATGTTAAGAATATTTGCTCCCAAGATAATCCACATCGGGGTTGCAGTGTCGTTGACTGCATTTGCAGTCTGCTGAGAGCAATTGAAGATAGCCATTGGGAAGAGCGAGGCGAGTATAATAAGGTAGTATTGCCTTATGAGGGGCAGTAATTCCTCAGGTTGACCAAAATGGTCAAGGAAGAAATATAAGATTCCCATCAAGACCGTCAATCCCAATGAGACAAAAGCATTTACCTGCAGGCCGGCACGAAGAGTGCGTCCGGCACCTTCGGCATCATTGCGTCCGAAAAGGGCCCCTACAAGTGGTGTGATGCCGGATGCAAAGCCTATCTGCATCACAACAGGCACCATAAACATGGAGTTGACAAATGCTGCCGCTGCAAGTTCATTCACTCCATACGCCCCCACCATGGCGGTGTCGGCAAAAGCCACCATGATGATTCCGAGCTGGGTAGCCATCACCGGCATGCCAAGCCTGAATAGAGTTGCGTATTCTTTTTTGTAGCTCATTGTTTTTCGTTTTCAGGTGTCAGTTGTCAGTCTTCAGAGGGGCTTTAGGGGCTTTAGTGGCCTTAGGGGCCTTAGAGCCTTTAGAGCCTTTAGAGCCTTTAAGGACCTAACTTAAGACTTAAGACTTAAGACTGAAGACTGAATCCTTAAGACTTATCCCTCAAAGCCTCAAGTCAATTTTCTGCAATAGGCCCTCGCAGCCATCTTCAATAAGGTCGAGTGCATTCTCAAAACCCTGGTCACCGTCATAATAGGGGTCAGGCACACAGTCTGCCCAGGGATGCAGAGTGAAATAGTCTGCCATCTTAACCACTTTCCGTTCATCTTCCGGAGTGGGAGCCATTGCACGTAGCCTGTCGTAGTTACTGTTGTCCATTGCCACTATTATGTCAAAACGGTCGAAGTCTGATTCCCTGACCTGACGCGACCTGTGGGTCAGTTCCAGCCCTCTGCGACGTGCATGCACACGCATGCGGGGATCGGGTAGGTCACCGGCATGTCCGCCGTATAGCCCGGCTGAGTCTATCTCAAAGTGATCGGCAATACCTTTCTCCTCCACCAACCGCTCCATCACTCCGTGGGCGGCCGGACTCCGGCATATATTGCCAAGACACACAAACAATATCCGAATCTTGTCTATAGAAGATTGCTCTGAATGCTCTCCTACATGACTTCGTTTTTTATCATTCATAAGCTAAAAATTCTCCTGTCTTAGCGTCTCATAAGATTTGAGAGGCTCCGGGGAAGCTAGGATGGGGCTCTTAAAATCTTTATGAGACGGGGTCTTAACTTCAGAATACAAAATTAGCAAACAAATCCCTACCTACCAAATTCGAGCAATAAAAAAGCACGCAGGCGAAGCAATGCTTCTTCCTGCGTGCTTTTTCCGTTGTCCGTCTTCCGTTGTCAGTTTTTCTGAAGACTGAAATCTGAAGACTTAAGACTGCCCTCTGAAATCTGAAACCTAAACCCTCCGCTTCGCTATTCCATAAACGGACTATCAAAATCCCTTAGCAAAGGATGCCTAAGATCCTTCTCAGACAATATCGCCTCCGTCGGATCAATCCTCCAGTCGATGCCCAGCGACGGATCCTTTATTGAGATCCCGCCATCTACCTCCGGATGGTAATAGTTGTCGCACTTATATTGGAAAATGGCGGTGTCGCTCAATACTGCGAACCCATGTGCGAAGCCACGCGGTATGAAGAACTGCCGGTGGTTGTCCTCGCTCAGCTCGACGGCGACATGTTGTCCGTAGGTCGGCGAACCAAGGCGTAAGTCAACAGCCACGTCAAGCACCGCACCCCTCACACATCTCACAAGCTTTGCCTGCGCATAAGGAGGACGCTGGAAATGCAGTCCGCGCATCACTCCATAAGACGAGCATGACTCGTTGTCCTGCACGAAATCTACCGGGGCAACCTTCTCATCAAATTCCCTTTTTGAAAAGCTTTCGAAGAAGTACCCGCGCGAATCCTTGAAAATCCGGGGCTCGATTATCACTACTCCCTCTATATCGGTCTTTATGATATCCATGTTAATTTAGGTTTTAGGTGTCAGGTGTCAGGCTTCAGAGTTTTGGGTTTTGGGTTCAAGGGGTTGGTATCTTGGCTATTAATTCTGAAATAACTGAAAGGGGAATAATTATTGTTATACTTTTATCAAGATATAATTATTATGAGAACAAGCGATTTTAGAGAATTAATAGTCTGGCAAAAAGCAATGGATGTTACCGTTTGGCAGAATTACAGACCCAATTAATTCTTTGTAAACGTCTGCGCTATATATCAGAACAAGCGCTCTCAGCTTACTATGGACGGCTGGTCGAAATTGACAAGATGCTTGCAGCGTTAATGAACACTCTTTATCAACAGCTCAACTCCTGATGCCTGAAACCTGATATCTGAAAGCTTATAGCACTATTCAATATTCGATTCGCCTGTCCTATCCACCTCCTCGATTACCTTCAGCAGATATCTGCCATACTGGTTCTTGAGCATCGGCTGCGCAAGCTCGCGCATCTTCTCCTTTG
>CAYQXG010000086.1:0-12371 GCA_964421525.1 uncultured Sangeribacter sp.
TGAAAACCGTTGAGGGTCACACCTCCGGGGGTTCGAATCCCTCTCTCTCCGCCACAAGCCCTGAATCATCAGGGCTTTTTATTTATATCGCAATACGCTCCAACAATTTTTATCATGAAATCTCTTAGGGAACTATTCCGAATCGGCACCGGGCCATCATCTTCCCACACAATGGGCCCAAGAAAGGCTGCTGAAATTTTCCGCAACCAGCATCCTGAAGCCGAAAAATATGAAGTGACTCTCTATGGCAGTCTCGCAGCCACCGGCAAAGGGCACATGACTGACGTTGCTATCATCGACGAACTTTCCAAGACAATGAAAGACGTTGAAATAATATGGAAACCAAACATCTTCCTTGATTATCATCCCAACGGCATGACATTCAAAAGCCTGGACTCCAATGGTGATCCGACTGCAGAATGGACTGTTTTCAGTGTCGGAGGAGGAGCACTTGAAGAACCGGGAAAACCCCACACAGAATCAGGCGAAGTATATTCGCTCAACACCATAAGCGATATCATGGCATATTGCGAGCGCACCGGACATACCTACTGGGAATATGTTGAGCAGTGTGAAGGGCCCGAAATATGGGACTACCTTCTCGATGTTTGGCGCGTGATGAAAGCGGCCGTCGAGCGCGGACTGAACAAGGAAGGTCGCCTTCCCGGTCCGCTTAACCTCCAGAGAAAGGCATGTTCCTATTTCGTGAAAGCCGGAGGCTTCAAGGATAATCTGAAAAGCCGTGGCCGCGTGTTTGCCTATGCCCTCGCAGTTAGTGAAGAAAACGCATCCGGTGGAGAGATTGTGACAGCCCCGACCTGTGGATCAAGCGGAGTTATACCAGGAGTGCTTTATCATCTTTGGGAAAGTCGCCACTTTGCCGATGCCCAGATGGTGCATGCCCTCGCCACAGCCGGACTCTTCGGTAACGTCGTGAAACACAATGCATCAATTTCAGGCGCCGATGTTGGGTGCCAGGGTGAGGTTGGAGTGGCATGTGCAATGGCAGCCGCAGCTGCAGTTCAACTTTTCGGAGGAAGCCCTGCTCAGATAGAATATGCTGCCGAAATGGGACTTGAACATCATCTCGGTATGACCTGCGACCCGGTATGTGGCCTTGTACAGATTCCATGTATAGAAAGAAACGCGTATGCCGCAGCCCGAGCGCTCGACGCCAACATATATGCGTCGTTCACCGATGGCAGCCATCGCGTCTCATTTGATAAACTTGTGACCGTAATGAAAGAGACCGGTCATGACATCCCATCCCTATATAAAGAAACAGGAACCGGTGGCCTCGCAAAAGACTACGAACAGATGCACCGTAAATAACATATATTGACAAGTTTCGAAACGGGAAACGGCAAGAACTATGACAACCTTCAATATAAATATTTTGGGATGCGGTAGCGCTAAGCCATCACCGGTCCATAACCCCTCCTCCACCGTGGTCAACTTCCGAGAAAACCTGTTTATGATCGACTGTGGAGAGGGAGCACAGAAAGAATTTCAGCGTCAGCACTTGAAGTTTACTCGGCTCAACCATATTTTCATCACTCACCTTCATGGTGATCATGTATTCGGGCTCCCTGGGCTGATAGGCACAATGGCGCTCTCCGGCATTGAAGGCGACATAACTATCCATACATTTGAAGATGGCAAACAGATTCTCTCTTCCATATTCAGTTACTTTAACCGTGGACTTCCAATAGAAGTGAAATTCAATGTAATAGAACCAAAAGAAGCTATCATCTTTGAAAATGATGCCCTTACGGTCCGAACCATTCCTCTACGACACAAGATTCCTGCCGTAGGCTATGTCTTTGAGGAAAAGCCTCGTCTTCGCCACATCAATCGTGCAATGTGTGATTTTCATGGTGTCCCGCTTTGGGCTTTCAACAGCATCAAGGCAGGAGCAGACTTTACAAAACCGGACGGCAATGTCGTTCCAAATGCTGTGCTCACAACCGATCCCGAACCATCTCGTAGCTATGCCCACATAAGCGACACTGCCTATATGCCCGACCTTGCTGAAAAAATCAAAGGAGTAGATCTACTATTCCATGAGACTACATATCTTACCCAAGACGCCGACAAGGCAAAGGAACGCGGTCACTCTACAGCTGCCCAAGCAGCCCAGGTTGCTCGCGATGCTCGTGTCGGACAACTGCTCACTGGACATTACTCTTCCCGCTACCGCAACGACAATCTCATACTTCAGGAAGCACGGAATATTTTTCCAAACGTACTTCTCGGCAACGAAGGCCTATCCATACCAGTCAAGCCAAAAAGCCTCAACCTGCTCTCTATATGAAAATGGAATAATTATTTTGCCATCACAACTTTTTTTATTAACTTTGCGAATAATTTTAACTGACATCAATTTATATTAAAATATGAAAGTAACCCGACTCTTGATTTCCTTATTGCTATTTTGCGCGTTGCCTTCCATGGCAATGACCGACCAGCAAATCATAGCTTATATTCAAATGCAGCTCGCTGCCGGCAAGTCTCAAGATGAGATTGGCGCGGAACTTATCTCACAAGGAGTTAGTATAGATCAAATCAAGCGCCTTAAAACCCAATATGAAAGCGGACAACTGCAGTTAGGGGGGACCACGACCACCACAGGTAGCAAATCCGACAGCAGGATGAGAGGGGAAGGTGGCTCATCTTCAGAATCAGAGCTCGGTTCAGATTCCGAAATGGGGATGTACGGCACAGGCATGGGTATGATGTCTGGAAGATCTTCTTTATATTCACAAAGCAGCCTTAATTCGCAGCTAAACCGCAACAACCGCATGTCGATGCAGCAAATGTATGCCAACGGTAACAATTACTCCGGTTTTTATGGTATGCAAAACCCTTATATGTTCTCCGGCCAATATGACGACTACCTGTTGCTGCAGAATAGCTTTGACGAGAATGCAAAAAACATATACGGTCACGATATTTTCTTCAATAATTATCTCACTTTCGAACCTAACGCTAACATGGCTACCCCGCAAGACTACCGTCTTGGCCCCGGAGATGAAATTATCATTGATATATGGGGAGCCAGCGAAGATAATATCCGCCAGAAAATTTCTCCCGACGGATCAATTATTATTTCGCAGCTCGGCCCTATTTACCTTAACGGCATGACTGTGGCTCAGGCCAACAACCATGTTAAAAACGTATTTTCGAAAAAATATGCCGGTATTGGAACTGACACCGACATAAATCTAACACTTGGAAATATCCGCACAATTCAGGTTAACGTAATGGGCGAGGTATCACTCCCCGGTACTTTCCGACTGTCACCATTCGCTACTGTATTCAATGCACTATACAGCGCAGGTGGTATCAACAGCATTGGTTCACTTCGTAATATTGAAGTGCTTCGAAACGGTAAGAAAATTTCTGATGTAGATATATACGACTATATTTTTAAAGGCAAGGACACCGGTAATGTTCGTTTGCAGGAAGGCGACGTCATTATCGTACCTTCGTATTCTGAGCTTGTTACTGTTGAAGGCAACGTCAAACGTCCTATGTTATACGAGCTGAAACCAAATGAAAGTCTTCAGAAACTGATAGAATATGCCGGCGGATTTGCAGGTAACGCCTATACCGAGGTAGTACGTGTGGAACGCAAGAACGGTGTCGACAATGAAATGTACACAATCAGCCAGATTGATTTTCCTTCATACACTCTTCGCGATGGAGACATTGTCACCGTAGGTCAAGTTACAGATAAGTTTACCAATAAGGTTGAGCTCAGAGGAGCTGTCAACCGCCCGGGCACCTATGCCTTGAACGATGAAATCAAGACTCTCAAAAGCCTTATCAACTCAGCTGAAGGTCTCGCTGAAGATGCATTCTTAAATCGCGCTCTAATCTACCGCGAGACTCCTGACCGCTCTCTTGAGGTTATAGCAGTAAATATTGGTAGGATTATGGACGGCTCTATTGCTGACGTTACGCTCAACAAAAATGACATAATCGAAATCTCGAATGTCAACACAATAACTGAACGTGGTAATCTTACTATTCAGGGTCTTGTAGCCAAACCCGGTGAGTATATGTATGCTAAGGGTATGACAGTAGAAGACCTTATCCTTCAAGCCGGAGGTCTACTTGAGGGTGCATCCACATCAAGGGTTGACGTTGCCCGCCGTATTGTTGACCAGAATGCCACAGATGCCACAGAAAGTCTTGCACAGGTGTTTCAATTTGAAATTGAAAACGGAATGACAGTTGGCGATGGCAAGGGCTTCACCCTCATGCCTTACGATGTTGTGCAGATAAGGAAAAGTCCGACTTACACCAAGCAGGAATTTATGACAGTCGAAGGTCAGGTTCTATTCCCGGGCCAATATGTTCTCCAGTCAAGAAATGAACGTATATCCACTATCATAAATCGCGCCGGCGGCCTTCTTAAGAGTGCCTATGTTAATGGAGCATATCTGAAACGAAACCTCACAGAAGAGCAGAAACTGGCAAATGAAGAGACTAAGCGTCTTGCTAATGCCAACAATGACTCAGAAAGCTCTCTCAATATGGACAAGATCGATTTGGATGATCAGGCCACTGTTGGTATAGACCTTGAGAAAGCTCTTGCCAATCCCGGAAGTACCTACGATTTTGTACTTCAGGAAGGTGACCTCCTTGTTGTGCCTGAGCAGCAGAGCACCGTCAAGATCCAGGGGGAGGTGCTGTTCCCAAATACTGTTGTATATTCTCCCGGCAAGAAACTCAGCTACTACATTCAGCAAGCAGGTGGTTATAGCCAGAAAGCCAAGAAAAATAAAACTTATATCGTTTATATGAACGGTACTGCCACAAAAGCAAAAGGTTCCACTCCTATCGAACCAGGTTGTCAAATTATTGTGCCCACGAAGCCCGATGGCAAGGAATTTGACTGGAACAAAGTGCTTACTATCGCTACAGCATTAGGCTCTATGGCTACAATGGCTGCTACTGTTGTATCTCTCACGAAGTAAGGCAAAACTTTTGTTTATCAACTGTTCAAACGCTCCAAAGACATGAAGACCGACGATAAGAATTCAATTGATGAAATAGACTTGCTCAATACCAAGCACACTGCATCCGCTCAGAATGATCCTGACGAGGAAAAGGAAATTGACCTCCTTGAACTTGCCATGAAACTTTGGGCACAAAGAAAGAAAATTCTGATATGGTGTTGTATTGGCGCAATATTTGGCTTAGTTGTCGCATTTAGCATACCAAAAGAATATGAGACTACCGTAAAACTTGTTCCCGAAGCAAGTGGTGGCAATGGGAAAATAAGTGGTAGCCTTGGCGCCATGGCTGCTTTGGTTGGTATAAGTGGTTCTGCAACCGGCTCTGCCGATGCTGTCAGTCCTTCACTTTATCCCGATGTGGTAAGCTCCATTCCTTTCGCAATCCAGTTGTTCAATGTTGTTGTCGAAGATCAAGAGGGCAACAAGATTACAGTGCGTAAGTTCCTTGAAGATGACACCAAGACTCCTTGGTGGTCTGGTGTGATGGGACTTCCATTTAAGCTTATCGGGGCAATTCGGGGTGGTAAAGAAGAAGAGGATGAAAAGCTTCAGCCAAATGCTTTCCAGCTCACACCTAAAGAAAGTGGACTTGTCGCAGATCTCAACAAAAGGGTTCTTGCTACCGTTGACACAAAGACAGGTGTTATTTCTATTGAAGTTACAATGCAGGATCCAATGGTGTCTGCACTCCTCGCTGACACTGTAGTAGCTCGTCTACAGGATTATATCACTGACTATCGCACCAACAAGGCCCGTCAAGATCTTGAATATGCGGAGCTGCTGAATGAAGAAGCAAAATCAAACTATTATAACGCGCAACAGAAATATGCCGATTATCAGGACCGCAATCATAGTCTGATTCTTAACAGTGCAAAGACCACAAGAGAACGTCTGCAAAATGAAGCGACTCTTGCTTTTAATGTCTATAATCAGACAGCTCAGCAAGTACAGGTTTCAAAAGCAAAGGTTCAGGAAAACACTCCTGCCTATACGACCTTATCACCCGCTTCGGTTCCTCTAAGGCCGGCATCGCCTAAAAAGCCCCTTATACTTATAGGATTCACTTTCTTGGCGTTTGTTGCTTGCTCTGCATGGATTCTCTTTGGCGAACCCCTCATAGAAGAGCTTAAGCAGAAAAAACAGGAGGAGACAGGCAATAATTGAAAAAAACAATCCACATATTATCATTAGTTGCGACTTTAGTTGCATCTGCATTCGCCGCCAGAGCCGATGAAATCTCGGATCTTGTGGCGATTGTTGCTGGGTCTACTGCCGAGAAAAGGATAAATAGCGACATTAAGACAGTAAATATTGATGCTGAAAAGCCCCGATATGTACCTCATAACAAAAAAAAATCGGCAGATATTCTTCTTCTTGACGGTATATTAAGATCTATGCAGCGCCAGCAGGCAAAACAAAACCAGCGATACAATCACACCTATTCTCGACCTACTCTTGCACGTCAGGGATTCTTTAGACCTGTGCCCGGAATAATTACATCTAATTTTGGATGGCGTCCGCAGTTCCAAAGAATCCATCATGGAATAGACCTCAGCCTAAATATTGGTGACACTGTTAGAGCTGCTATGAGTGGAGAGGTCACCAAAATATCCTATGATCATGATGGCTATGGGCATTATGTCGTAATAAAACATCCTGATGCATTGGAGACTGTGTATGGACATCTGCAATATGCACTTGTAAGTCCAGGTCAATTTGTCAGTGTTGGGCAGCCTCTTGCGATTGGTGGTAATACAGGCAATAGCACGGGGCCTCATCTTCATTTCGAAACAAGATTAGACGGGGTAGCAATAGATCCTACAACTTTGTTTGATTTTAATGGTCCTGCATTTTATTTAGCGGATGAAGAGCAACCTGTGACTGATTTACCACAGGGTCCAGTTTTTTCACATCAAACCAAATCTCTTGCCGACGAATCAACCTATATTGTAAGGTATGGCGACACTCTTCAAAGCATTGCGCGCCAAGCTGGGATTTCAGTCATGAGATTATGCCAGTTAAATATGCTCCAGCAATCCTCGCAACCTGAAATTGGAAGAATGCTAAAATTAAAATGAGCCTACCGTTTCCGGCAGACTCATTATAATTTTTAGAAGTTTTTTCAATATGATATTATAGGCTCTAATTCTTTTGCCTGAGCTATCATCTTTTCTATCTCAGATACAGAAGGAACTCTGTTGCAGAGATTCTTGGCTTCATTTACTTCCACGAGTTTAGGCTGAAGGTTTGCAGCGACCCTGTGACGAAATTCCTTGACTGTATCCACACCTCCTGCTTCAAGCAGCTCGGCAAATTGGCCTGCAATTCCCTTGATACGGAAAAGGTCGGCATGGTTAGTCCATTTGAGAATAAGTTTACCACTTATTCCTGTTTCCTCAGCTACTTTTTTCCTTCCAGTAGGAGTTGCACATTTCTCAAGCAGGTCATCGGTTGTCTTGATTCCTGCAGCCTGAAGTTTTTCAGCATAGACTTCACCTATGCCCTCGATTTCTGCAATTTTATAAGCCATAATTAAAAATTTTTGAGTCGGCAGTTTATTCTACCTAAATGTATAACATATATATCATTGATAAAATCTTTATTATTTTTATGTTATACAACATATTTTATTAATGAAAATCTTATGAACTTGGAACAACAAGAAGTCAAAACTGCAATGCAATACACCATAAAACTTAAATATTTTTATTACCTTTGCAGAAAAATAGATGAAGCAGTTTAAACTAATTTCATTATTAAGATTTCGTCAGGGTTTCGAGTGAATTTCCCATTAAACAATGCGGCATAGTGACTGATGAATGAAGGAAAAGACACCGAAAAGATGGCGGAGATTATAAAAGAATCTTAGTTTTAACTCTTCATTGTGATTTTTTCGAAATAAGTATATACAACTTCGATAATAAACGACTATTCATGAATTATAGAATAATAATATTTTCTTTCATATCTCTATTGTCATATCTATACGTATATCCACGTGACCTGACATGGTTTGACGGGATCTCCCCCGTCACATACTGTCTTCCTGACAATGCAGACCCTGTCGTCACTGTTGCAGCTGGCATGTTTTCCAACGATATGCAAGCAGTCACCGGTCAAAAGGCGATACCTATCTCCAATGGCAAAGCTCGCATTAGGCTATATCAGATTGATATCGCTTCTGAATCCGATCTGAAAGAAGCAAAAAAAGCAGGCATTGACATTAAGAATCTTCAAAAACTGACCGACGGGTTTGCAATCACAGTTGCCGACAGCGTAATTCACATAGCTGGGGTAAATGGCAGAGGGACGGCTTACGGAATCCTTGAGATGTCGAGGCTCGCGGGAGTATCTCCTTGGACATGGTGGGGCGATGTAGTCCCAACTCAAAAGCCTTTGTTGACAATCGACGAAAGTTTCTCTACTGTTCAAAGTGCATCTGTGGAGCGACGCGGAATATTCATAAATGATGAAGATTGGTCACTGCGTCCGTGGAGTCATTTAAATTTTGAGCCATCTGATAAAACTGAAATTGGGCCTAAAACCTACAGGAAAATTTTTGAGCTACTTTTGCGGCTACGTGCAAATACGCTTTGGCCTGCCATGCATGAAGGAACTACCCCATTCTTCCTCCTTCCCGGAGCAAAAGCTCAAGCCGATAGCTGTGGAATCATAATTGGCACTTCTCACTGTGAACCTCTTCTTCGAAACAATGTTGGCGAATGGGATACCCAAAAGAGAGGTCGTTTCAACTATAAGACAAATAAGGAGGAGGTTCATAATTATTGGACAGAACGTCTCAATGAAGTAAAGGATTCCAAAGGTGGCAACATCTTCACTATTGGAATGCGTGGTATACACGACAGCTCAATGGAAGGTTATTCCACTTCAGTTGAAAAATTCAATGCGCTTCAAGAGGTCATAAACGATCAGCAACGCCTAATAGCCGAGAATGTAGGCAATCCGGCAGACCAAGACCAGATTTTTGTTCCGTATAAGGAAGTACTCGAACTCTATGAAATGGGACTTGAAGTGCCCGACTATGTAACCTTGATGTGGTGTGACGACAACCACGGCTATCTAACGCGTTTAAGCGACAGCAAGGAACAGAAACGCTCCGGAGGCGGAGGAATATACTATCATTTGAGTTATTGGGGACAACCTCACGACTACCTTTGGCTAACTACCACTCAACCGGGACTCATATATCATCAGCTGCGTAAGGCTTACGACAACAATGTAAGAAAAATATGGATAGCTAATGTTCACGATCCAAAAGTAGCAGGCTACGACCTCGAACTTTTCATGGATTTGGCATGGAATATCGATTCCGTAGATGGGAGCACTATCAGAGACCACTACAAAAATTGGCTTATTAATAATTTTGGACAAGAAGCTGCTCTTAGGATCTATCCTGCTATGCTGGACTTCTATAAGTTATGCGGACAACGCAAACCGGAGTTCATGGGATGGTCGCGAGTAGAGAGAGATCGAAATCTTTACGAGCGCAGGCTCACTCCGGTTCGCTCCAGTGAGTTCAACACTAAAGAATTCGGGAATGAGCTTGACCGATACATAGCAGAGTTCGAAAGAATATCAGAAATTGTAGATCTATCCACTAAATATGTCGACCCCACTCTGCATGATGCATATTATGCTGCAATAGTATATCCGGTTTGTGCCGCATCCGCTCACGCCAGGGCCCTGCTTGAAGCCCAAAAAGCAAGGGAAATCGCCTCAGGGAGAAACCGTATTTATGACCGAGAATCCACCGAACAAAATATTATGGCAGCTTCTGCCGCCAGTCAATTGGCATATCAGGAACTCCGCAAACTTACCGAATATTACAATGATGTTGTGGCGGATGGCAAATGGAAAGGACTGATGGACATGAGGCCACGCGACCTACCTGTTTTCTATGCTCCCAATCTACCTGTCATTCTGACACAGAAGGAGCTTATGAAGTATCCATACTTGAATTTAAATGTAGACACCTGCTTCAATCTCGACAATGTTGTTGCGTTTAATGCCGCAGACTTCAACAATGCAGAAGGTTCTGTAACCCCAATCGGAATGCTTGGCCATAGCATGAAAGCAATTGACATGAAGAAAGGGAGTACCATCTACTTCACCTTTGACGTTAAGAATCCGGCAGAAGGGGTGATCCGCGTTGCCGTGATTCCAACCCACCCTATTGATGGTAAGGATGTCAGATTTTCAGTCAGAGTCGATGGGAATGAGCCAGTTGTATTCAACATAAAAGAACCTTTCCGCTCTGAGCAATGGAAACTCAACGTGTTGAGAGGGCAAAACGTCCGCATACTTCCTATATCTTTGGAATCGGGCAAACACAGCCTTGAAATTAAAGCACTTGACGATAATATTGTCATAGACCAATGGATGTGGGATCCCGAACAATCGCGACAGTTCTATATATTCCCTACTTCTTTGTAGAAATGTCAGTTTTCTGTGGATATCAAAAAAGCCTGATTTTTATAATTGGGGATTTTTCATTAACTTTGCAGAATGAAAAAGATAGCAAGTTTCACAATCGACCATCTTAAACTTCAGCCTGGCGTGTACGTGAGCCGAAAGGACACCACTCCCAACGGGGATGTGATAACTACGTTTGACGTGCGCATGACCGCTCCAAACCGACAACCGGCTCTATCAATCTCAGCTCTTCATACAATCGAACATCTTGCAGCAACTTATCTGCGCAACCATCCAGAATGGGGCAAAAAAATTGTTTATTGGGGGCCGATGGGATGTTGCACAGGCAATTATCTGCTTGTAAACGGAGATGTTTCGAGTTCCCAGATTGTACCTGTTCTAAAAGAAACCTTTTCTTTCATAGCAGACTTCAATGATGAGGTGCCTGGGGCAACCCCCAAGGATTGTGGCAATTATCTGCTGATGAATCTGCCTGAAGCTCGCATGGCAGCATCGGATTATCTTGCAATACTGAATTCCCCGAATCTACCACTTGAATATTAATTAATATGGCTAAATTGTCAGAGCGCGGCTTTGAGATGCCGGCCTCCCCTATCAGAAGACTTGCCCCACTTGCAATAGATGCAGTCAAGCGTGGCATAAAGGTGTATCGTCTTAATATCGGACAGCCAGACCTTCCCACCCCTCCTCAGGCCTTCGAGGCTCTACGAAAGATTAACCGTGAGGTTCTCGAATACAGTCCATCAGACGGTCTATTGTCTCTTCGGGAAAAACTTAAGGAATATTATCATCGTTTTAACATTGATGTGGATGTTGACGATATTATCGTGACTTGTGGTGGATCAGAAGCGGTGCTTTTCTCATTCATGGCATGCCTTGATCCTGGCGATGAAATCATAGTTCCCGAACCTGCATACGCCAACTATATGGCTTTTGCTATTTCTGCAGGTGCTAAGATTGTGTCGATACCTTCATCCATCGACAAAGGTTTTGCGCTCCCTCCAATAGAAGAATTTGAAAAACTGATTACACCCCGAACCAAGGGTATATTAATCTGTAATCCTAACAATCCTACAGGATATCTCTACACCATAAAGGAAATGATGCAAATTCGAGACTTGGTGAAGAAATACGACCTTTTCTTGTTTTCAGATGAAGTCTATCGTGAATTCTGCTATACCGGTGCGCCTTATGTATCTGCATTCCATCTTCCCGGAATTGAAGAAAATGTAGTGCTGATCGACTCCGTATCAAAGCGTTATAATGAATGTGGCATTAGAATAGGTGCTTTGATAACAAAAAACAAGGAGCTGCGTGCAAATGTAATGAAATTTTGTCAAGCTCGACTTAGCCCTCCATTAATAGGGCAGTTGATTGCCGAGGCGTCAGTTGATGCAAGTCCTGATTATATGCTTGATGTATATAACGAATATGTTGCTCGCCGTAATTTCCTTGTAGATGGCATCAATAAGATTCCAGGGTGCTACTCACCTATCCCGATGGGTGCGTTCTACACTGTTGCAAGTCTTCCTGTAGATGATGCCGACAAATTCTGCGAATGGTGTCTGAAAGAATTCAGCTATGAGGGCGCAACTGTTTTCATGGCTCCTGCATCCGGTTTTTACACTACGCCTGATGCTGGTAAGAACGAAGTCAGACTGGCTTACGTGCTGAACCGTGAAGAACTTGGGAAAGCTTTGGTAGTGCTTGCTGAGGCTTTGAAGGCATATTCGTTAAAAAAATAGATATGACCAACATTCCTCACTGCGCCTGATTAAAAATGCAAATAGAAAAAATCACTTAGCATCTAAGAAAAAAAAAATTGATTGTCATCGCGACAATCAATCTTCTGTTAACCTTAAAATCTAATACCATGAAAAACTCGATGCA
>CAYQXG010000087.1:0-12287 GCA_964421525.1 uncultured Sangeribacter sp.
TCATACTAAAATAATTTGATTGTTGAGTGAATTTTTTACCATTATGATTTTGTTTTGGGATTCTTGTGAAACCCGGATCATTTGTTGATTTTTTTACCTGTTTTTTTTGTAGAAACTAAACGATGTTGATGAAAAAACGCTTTTTGCTGTTTGAATGATATTAAATCCATAGATTTCCTATCATTCTTTTATAACAATGATTTTTCAAAAATGTTTCAAAAATAGTTAAAAATTGTTTCTTTTTTACTTTTTTATGTAGTAAATGCTCGCTTTTTGCGTCTAATATATTTCTATCAATTATATTTTGCATAGACAATAAGACCCCGTCTCATAAAGATTTTAAGAGCCCCGGGGCGGTTTTGGGCGAGTGATTTTCGCGAATCATCCCAACCCAGCTTCCCCGGGGCCTCTCAAATCTTATGAGACGGGGTCTAAAACCAAAAGCACCGCCAGAGAAGAAAAAATCTTCCGTGACGATGCTTTTGGTTTTATTTCGTGCTGATAAAGGAATATTCTTTCCCAACCAGGTGCTTTTAATTATGTGTGGCAGACAAAGTCTGCAAATGAAATCATCTGATGATTTTCAAAGTCTTTACAGTGCCGTCGGCAGCAATTGCCTTGATTATGTAGATTCCGGAGGGCAGGCTGCTGAGATCAACTTCACCTGAAACTGCTTCTGAAGTCTTGTCGTAGGCCGTTCCATTCATAGATGAAAGAACCACATTTTTCACATCTCCCTTGACATGGAGCTTTGAAGAATTCTTTTCGTAGCTGAGGGCTATTTCATCTGAAGCGATGTCTTCGACGCCACCTGTATCTTCTGTCAATGTGAAGAATATCGTGTGATCGCGCTGTAGCTGTTCATCAATATAAGGCATTGCAAAATAAGTTTCTCCCATTGATCCGGATATGAAATTCAGATTCATTTCAAGTGTAGCCGACTCTCCCTTTGAAAGCATTGCTGTCGGAGTGAACTCCTCATAAGCAAGATTTGTTACTTCCTGGCCCGGTATATATGGGTAGACAAGGAGAATTACCGGTTTGGCATAATAGTCGGCATTGTTTGTAATGGTGATTGAGAATGGAATTAGGCTTGGATCAGTTACTTTATAGAGAGTTAATCCATCCTCTTGATAGGAGGCACAATTCTTGATTGAAAAATCATTTATGGTAAGATCCACTACCCCGTTGTTAATCTTCATAGTGACATTCTTGCTGAAGTCAGGATAGAGCTCCAGATCGGCCGCGCTGCTATTGTTCAATGCAGGATCATAGAAACATAGCCGGTATTCGGTGTCTGTTGCAGGTGCATTCTTACCTTCGAGCAATTCAAACACGCAGATAAATTCCTTTGTAACTTTCTCTCCCGGGGCAAGTGTGACCGTTATGCCGTCGGCTTTCATCACCGGCTCACCTCCTGAATACAATGCCGGGTAGAAGTTGTTTATAAGTTCCTTGCCGGTTGGATTAGATACAGTCACCGACATCTTTACAGCTTCTCCGTAATAGAGAGGGGTCAGGAACTCAGCATCTTCAATCACAGGAAGAGCCTTCTTATTCTCCTCAATGGTGACTTTCAGGCCGCTTTTAGTGAATTCTATATAGTTGTTGCAATCCAGCTCGCACATAACCGGAATCCATTCCTTTGTACCCGATAGGCGGAAACATAGGGTAAGTCTGTAAGTGCCGTCGGCCAATGATGTAGGCAATGAGAACCTGATACTGCTCCAACCGTAGCCTGATTGCAGGGTTTGATTGCTTAAACTTTCATAGTCAGTGTAGATAGTCGCTCCTGTTGTAGCCCCTATCGGTTCAATTTTTGTGCCGAGATCAATGGTGATTGCCTTGGTGTTCATATTGAACCAACCTCCGTTCTCTCCGGCGCTAAGGGTGATATTTATACTGGATGCCGAGCCTTCCAGATTACCTTCTTGTACGAAATTAGTTTCATACTTCACCCCTTCTGTCGGTTGGATACCTCTGACAATCTCTTGTCCGAAATTATAGCCGCCTCCATTTGCTCCTGTGCCAAGCGATCCCGGATTGAGTGCATCAAGAAGGAAATAGCCGTCGCTCATGCCTCCCCAGCCCCAGTTGAAGTGGTAATAGCCATCTGAGTCATATCCGTCGCATACGAAGCAATGTCCTCCCGAACCGGATTGTCCGCCATAGATCACCGGGCGGCCGGCAGAAAGCTCCTCGTAGATCATGTCTGCCCATTTGTCTGATGTGTAATAGCTGCGGCGGCAATACTGGATGTTTTGATTATAGAAAAAATTGTTTACAAGGGCGCTGGCTACATACATCACCACTGCGCCAGACTCAGTTGTAGAATAGTTCATGGCTACGGAATAGCCGCAGGCTTTCATGAGATATGCAACTGCAGATCTTTGTGCTTCAGTTGCTGACTGATTATATATGTCGAGCATGTTGCTCCAGTCAAAGTTCTGCTCGTTGAGCATCATTCTGTCTTTCTGAACGTTACCATCCTTATAACTTATGCTACATTCACCTACTCCAGTTCCGGTTTCCGGATAGTTCCAGTGTTTCATCACCTGAGCCAAAGCTGTGGCTACGCAACCGGTCACGCAATGGCGTCCGTTCACCTCCGGTGTCTGCTCATTGTAAGGGGAACCTTGGTTCCACTGTGTCGTGATCATGGGGGATATGGGTTCCTTGTCAGCTCGAGTCTGCAGCTTTTCGTAAACTCCGGCACCGTTCTCCTTTGCATACTCTATCTGACGGCTATATTCCTCAAGCCACCATTTCATTTCGGGCGACATGGCATTTTCGTCGAAGTTCCCTTGGCTGCTATAGCCCAACAATGGAGCGGCGACATCGTCGGCACTCAGGATGGCATAGCCCGGCTCGGCATTGTTCTTAAATATATAAAGTCCCGGTTCTCCATTCGATAGTTCAAATGTATAGGCATATCTGAGATCTGCCAATTGGGGGGAACGTGTGGCAACAGAATTGTTAAGACGATCCAATGCCGCATCCGGCGTGAGAGGGGAGGCTGACATGTCGAAGCCCGCCAATAGCCCCATTAGGGCAACTATAATCAGTTGAGGTCTAAATTTTCTCATATTTTATTAAAATTATTATTTCTAAAAAATAGTTATAATTGATATTCGTAAATCAGTTTAAACAACTTCAATTTATGATTATCGGTTTATCAAGATGTCTTGTCTTTCTTGAGAAATTCACTCCGATTTTGAATATCTTCCTTGGATCATTACGGAAAGGAAGATCGTATTGCTTTTCTTCAATCTGAGCAATGGCATCTTCTGCCGAACCGTCGAATTTCAACTCAATTATATAGATGAATTTTGAAGTTTTTATTAATAGATCTATACGTCCGTCTGAAGTTTGGACTTCCGTGTCTACTTTTATACCTATTAGCTTGAGCAGTATGTAAATGGCAGTGTGAAGGTTATTTTCATCCTGCATTTTCATATTATATGGAATTCCTGCTAAGAATATGTCGAGGTTTCTTATCAGTTTTTCCGGCTCTCCAAGCAGCAGATTTCCTACAATATTACGTACAACTGTTTCAGAATCTCCACGCTTCACTTTCACGTAGTAAGGAAGCAGTTCCTTAAAAAGGCTGTCAGCCACCTCCCGATTCGGCACTCCGAGAGTGAAAAGCTGAGTTTCGCGATCATAGTCCTTAATGGTCAGATATCCGGTTTGGAAGAGCATTGCCAAAGGCGAGGAACTGCGGAGATCGAAACCTACGAGGGTTGATTCATCACAACGGGTGTTAAGCAGGCTCTCTATATCTTCGTCGAAGTTATATATGGCTTCTGCTATAAGCGTCGGTTTTCCGGTCATATTCCAATAGTTGGAGATACTTCTGTCTGCCATGGCATTGAGAATTGACCATGGATTGTAGATGTCGCTGCCGTATATGGTGAATCTGTAGCCATCGTAGTTGTTTTTCAGCAGTTCTCCCACTTCTTCAATGGAAATCTGTTTTTTCTCTGCTATCGCACGGATACCGGCTTTAAAATTCTCCTGAAGTTCGTTTTCTGTAATGCCGCAAATATCGGCAAATTCATCTGAAAATGTAATGTCGCGGATGTTGTTAAGGTCTGAAAAGATGCTGAGCTTGCTGAATCGGCTCACACCCGTCAGGAACACGAGCTGTATATGTTCCGCTGAGCTCTTGAAGTTGGAATAGATTGAGGCAAGTGTGGTTCTGTAATGCTCAAAATTATCATCCTTGTTCAGGTTGCTTACCAAAGGTTTGTCGTATTCATCCACCAGAATCACGACTTTACGTCCGGTCTTTTCATGTGCGGCCTTTATTATTGCACGCAGCCTTTGGGAAAGATCATTGCTCTTATAATCCACTTCATATTTCTTTTCCCATTCCATGAACAGACTCTCGGTCACTGTGTAGAGCATCCCTTGGGTTTCGTAGCGGCTGGAATTAAGGTCAAGACGAAGCACCGGATACTCATCCCATTCCCAATCAAGCGAATCGATATATAGCCCTTTGAAGAGGTCTCTTCTTCCCTCAAAGAAATAGCGGAGTGTGGATAGAAACAGGCTCTTTCCAAAACGGCGCGGACGCGCGAGAAAATAGAACCGGCTATTGCTTTTTACTATTTTCTCAACGTAACGGGTCTTATCGACATAGAGCGCTCCTTTTTCACGAAGAACGCTGAAATCCTGTTGCCCTATAGGATATATTAGAGAATCATCCATAACACTCTGTTTTCCGCCTTGCAAAGATAGCCACTTTTATTTTAATTTCCAAATTCTTTCCTTTTTTCCTGAATATAGGTGTTTCCCTTCAAATTATTGTCTTTTCCCTTTATTATTTATTGTGTGTAGGATTGATATGGGAACGAGCTTACCGCTTGTTTTATTAAGATAATAAATAAGGAGAGCCGGAAGTAATGCCGGCTCTCCTCGATAAATATTCATTTAAGAATCTATTCAGATCATTTTGCTGGGCAATCCCATACGAAGTAGATGTTCTCATACCATCCGGGAGTTACAGCTCCGGTCAGTGATGCTGCTGTGCCGATCACACCCTGCATGAGATATTCATTGCCTTGGCTTATGAATTGGCCGCCATATTGTGCAGGACAGCCGAAGAAGTAATATTCGCCGTCTCCTTGCTCACCGATGTAGCTCCAGTTCTGGAACAGTTCCAATGCGTTGCCGGCATCATCAGTAAAGAATCGAAGTTCAGTACCTTTTTCTGCATATTGCGGTTCAAGAGTGTAATAAACATCGATCATTCGGAATAGACGCTGTCCGGCTATAGGCCAGTTGCCTTCTTCAATCTTAACATTCATAGGATCTGCATTGCCTACCCAATTAGTAGACTGAACTGCAGCCTCTCCTGCAGGAGTCCAGCTGAGTGCCTGAGAGATTGAGAATGTGAAAGAAAGATTCTGGGTGTTGACATGAGTCAGGGCACTTTCCGGATTAGTGACGGAAAGTTTTGCACTGTAATTCATGCCGGGAATTAAAGAACCAATGGATATTACATAGTCAGCTGTATTTTCTCCAGCCTTGAATGTTACGCTTGAAGCTCCTGAAAGTACACCTTCAGCGCTTTTTGACGGAGTGAAATCCACATTTACCGTTTGTTCGCCGGCTGCCTGAGAGCGGTAGAGGGTCACTGTATAAGAAGCCGGGGCTTGACCGGTAGGGCTCACTGCGACTGTTGCCGCAGGCTTTGCAAAAGCAACTACGTCACCCTTGTCTGCAGGTTCAGTCCAGTACTGTCCTTCTGAGCAAGAGCCTAATACGAGCACTGCTGCCGCAGCCATTAAGGTATTTTTTATATTGATTTTCATATTGTTTTAATGAAATTATAAATTTTTACTTATGCAGATCAGAAGTCTTCTACTGCATTTGGCTTGCTCCATGTCGGGTTGTTGTCGCCGAGTGCAAGGTTAGCCTGAACCTCACCATTTGGAATGAGGAATGGCTTGAGCGGTGCTTCCACATTGTATACCCAGTCGATGTCCCAGCCACCGCCGCGACGGTCGAGAGGCTTGTTCAGACGGAGCAGGTCGTAGTAGCTGTGGTTCTCGCCCCAGAGCTCGATGCGGCGCTGACGCCATACCTCATCGAGGAATTCCTCGCCCGAAAGGGTACAGGTGTATTCAGGGTCACGGTAAGTCTTCACGAAGTTCTCGAGGATTGACTTGCCGTCACCACCGCTTCTTGCGGTTGCCTCTGCCTGTATGAGATACATTTCCTCAATTCGCATCAGGATAGGTGATGTGGAGTTGGTTGTAGTTTGAAGCTGATCTTCATAAGGACCGAACTTAACCTGAGTGTAAGGTTCCGGACCATAGCCGGCGGGGCTCATGAGCATCTGCTGTGATGCCGACAGGTTCTTGCTCTCGCAGTTTTCATCAAGCCACCATCCCTTGCGGCAGTCAGTATCGGAAATTGACTCGTAGAGGGCCTTGTTGATCATTCTCCATGCACCTACAGATGCATAGCCATAGTTGAGAGAACCCATGTGTGATGCCCAGTTTACGATACCGGAAGTTACTACACGGTCGTTAGGCTGGATGAAGATGCACCACATCAGGTTGTGGTCGTTGGCGGAGTTGAATGCAGGGCGAGAAGCATCTGCGATGCTGTAGGGAGTGATGCCCTCCTTATTTGCTTCAGAAATAGCAGTTGTAGCATCTGATGCTGCGGCACTCCAGTTGTTCATCACAAGATTAACACGGGCGCGAAGTCCATAGGCTGTTGCAAGAGATACGAAACGCTTTGCACCGGAGTCTGCGATTCTGTCGACACTTAAGCCACAGTCTGTCAGCAACTCAATGGCTTTGTTGACATCATTCATGATCTGATCATAAACCTCTCTGACTGATGCGCGGGGTGCACCCTCGGTTGCTGCTTCAGTAGAGTTCTCGTTGGTGATGATTGGCACGCATGGAAGATCCTCATGTCCCTTGTAGGTGAACTGGTAGAGCTGTGCAAGATTGAAATACATGTATGCACGGTTGGCATAAGCCTGTGCTGCATACAGCTGAAGTTGAGGATCTTCGGTATCTGCAGATATGTTGTTGAGCACCGAATTCGCTGAGTCGATGATCTTATATCCGTAATACCAAGACATGTTGTTCACGTAGTTATTGTTGGTGCCAAGATTGTATTCACTGGCTGATGAAAACCAGTTGTAGCCTGAGTTGAGGCCGACAAAGTCTGTACCGCAGCTTTCTACGAGAATCATCACGCCCGGCCATCCGAAATCAAGGTGGGCACTGCTGTAGACTCCCATATACTGGTTGTAGGTGGAAGATACACCAACCACACCTGCCTTTGCGAGCTCAGGATTGGTTGAGATAGCATCTTCTTTCTGATCCGTGGTCACGTAGTAGTTGTCGGGAAGAGTATCCAGATCGTTGCAGGCTGTAAGCGCCGATGCGACCATCACAGGTCCCAGGGCATAAGCCGCAATATGTTTAAATGAGATATTCATTTTGTTATTCTTTTTGTTTGGGATTTATGATGGTTAGAATTCAAATCTCAGACCTCCCGAGATGGCGCGTGAGCCGCCGTAGGTTGCGCCTTGGGAATTTACATAACCCTGACGCGGATCAAGACCCTTGCGTGCAGTGCAGACGAAGAGGTTCTCGCCGGCTGCATAGATGCGCAGGCTGCTGAGACCCATCTTGCTTACGATGCTCTTCGGGAAGTTGTAGCCGATTGTCACGTTCTGCAGTGAGAGGTAGTTGCTTGAGGTGAGCCAACGGGTTGAGTTGTAGTTGGTGTAGGAATCCTGGCCGTCAAGACGGGGAACGTCGGTGTTCGGGTTTTCCGGAGTCCATGCCTTGTAGATATCAGTGTGCCAGTTCTGGCCAAGGTCGTTTGTGCCGCCGTTGTGCATGAGGTCCTGGTAAGTGTAGTCCCAGATCTTGCCGCCAAACTGATAAGCGAACGATACGCTGAGGTCTACGCCATAGAGGCTCAGGCTTGTTCCGAAACCACCGTAAGCCTTAGGCATAAGGTTGCCGGTTGATTTGCGGTTGTAGCTGTAGGCGTGGCTTGCATCGGTTGAGAGGAATTCATCGCCATCGTGGAGGATGTTGCCCTGCTCGTCTTTCATCACGTTTCCTTGCTCATCTTTCTTAGGATTGGCATCCCAGTAGAGTGCAAGACCGGTAGCGGGATCAACTCCTGCATAGTCCACGAGATAAAGCTGATACATTGATTCTCCCTCGCGGTAGATACGGTTGCCGCTGATGAGCTGTCCTTTCAGGTCGGGGTGAAGCGTGAGCACCTTGTTGTTGACGCTTGTGATATTGAAATTGAGGTCCCAAGTCACGTCTTTTGTCTGAACCGGACGAACGTTGAGCTCAAGTTCAACACCGTTGTTGCGCATTGAACCGATGTTCATAGGAATGGAGCTGTAACCGAGCGACGGTGACACAGGCTTGTTGTAGAGCATGTTGGAGGTCTGACGGTTGAAGTATTCGAGAGTACCGGAAACCATACCCTTGAGAAGGCTGAAGTCAACACCGACATTGAAGTTGTTTGATGTCTCCCAAGTGATGTCTACGTTACCTTTGTAGTAGAGCTGACCGTCACTCCAAACGCCGTTGGCACCGGTGATTCTGTACTGGTCTGCCCATGCGTAGTAGAATGCCTGGTTGCTTGAGCGGCCAAGGTTATCGTTACCCTGCTGACCGAAAGACACCTTCAGTTTGAATTGGTCAAGCCAATCTGCATTTGACATGAAAGACTCTGCTGCAAGGTTCCATGCTGCGGATGCCGACCAGAAGGTACCCCATTTGTGACCCGGTGCGAAGCAGGATGAAGCGTCGCGACGTACACTGCCGCTTACGAAGTAGCGATCGTCGAATGAGTAGTTGATTCGGCCGAAGATACCGCGGGTTGCGTAGTGAAGGACGAGTCCGTAAGGTGCCTTGTTGTCGATTGTGTTGTTGATTACCCAGCTGTCAGGGAGGTAGAGGTTGTAGCCGACGCCTTCGAGTTCCTCACTATTCCAGTCATAGCTTTCATATCCGAGGAGAACGTCAAGGTCATGCTTTTCTGCGAAAGTCTTGTTGTAGTTGGCAAGTGCCTGGAGGTTGATTGCGCGTGAACGTTCGAACATCTGCACTGCGCTGCCGCCGTATTCTGCACTCTGGCCATAAAGGGTGTTGCCGAGGCTATGGTAGCGGGTGTTGTCAAGATAAAGACCTGCGGTGCCGGTCACTGTAAGACCCTCAACCGGAGTGAGCTGGAGATACCATTTGCCGTTGAATACATCATACAGGTAGTCTTCAGTGTCGTAAGCGAGGTTACCGGCAGGGTTAGACTGGCTCATCCAGTTACGCATGTGAGGAACGATCAATCCGTTACCGTAGTCGTAGATAGGGAGATTGTATTTTTCATTATACATGATCTGCTTGTCGGCACCACGTACATACATAGGGTAGTACGGTGCAATCTGGTCTGCCATAAGGAAGGCGTTGCCGGAAGAGTTGCTGGTGGTCTGTTCGCCGGGATAACCGGAGTTCACATAAGTGTAGGTAAGGTTTGTTCCGATCTTGAGCCATTTGTTGATCTGGTAGTCAAGCACTGTGCGTGCGCTCAGACGGTTGAAGTGTGAGCCTTCGATAAGACCTTCATCGCCGAGGTAAGCACCTGATACGAAGAAAGTGAACTTTTCGTTACCACCCTTCACGCTTACGTTATATTCCTGACGGAGACCGTTGCGGAGCTGCTTGCTCCAGTCGTCGGGAGTATAATAATATGTTCCGTCGCTATAGCCAAGAGCTGCATTGGGATTGATCTTGCCGTCAATGCCGATGAGACCTTCACCTGCAGGAAGGGTATATACCTGATAGCCGAGACGGGGAACGATGTAGGCATTAGCCTGAGCGTGAGCCTGCTCGGGCGACATTGTGTTATTGTAGTAGAAACCATTATATAGAGTGCGGTAAACCTGCTCTACATAAGAGTCTGTCGAGTTGATGACGTCATATTTAGGAATAACACGCTGATTCTGACCCCAACGGGCATCAACAGTCACCTTAGCCTGGCCAAGAGAACCTTTCTTGGTTGTGATGAGGATGACACCGTTTGCACCACGAGCACCATAAAGAGCTGCTGCAGCTGCGTCCTTGAGGACGGTCATTGACTCGATGTCCTGAGTGTTGATGTCAGAAATTGCGCCATCGTAGGGCAAACCGTCCAACACATAGAGCGGAGTGTTTGATGCGCTGAGTGAGCCGACACCGCGGATGCGGACTGTGGGGGAAGTACCCGGCTGGCCGTTGCTGCTCTGGATCTGCACACCGGCTACCTTGCCGTTGAGTGCGTCTGTTGCGTTTGAGACAAGAGAATTCTCCAGAGTCTCTGATTTTACTACAGATGCTGAACCTGTATAGGCTGATTTCTTTACAGTACCGTAAGCGACAACCATGACTTCATCAAGGTCTTGGGTAGTGCTTACAAGTCCAATCTTCAGGCCTTCGCCTATAGCAACTTCCTGAGTGTGCATTCCCACATAGGAAATCACCAGTTTGGTGGCTGAGGCAGGGATGTTCTTGATTACGAAGTTACCATCAAGGTCGGTTGTTGTGCCGAGTGAGGTACCCTTAACCAAGACGGAAGCCCCAATTACAGGCTGATCATCGCCGGTAGAATATACATAGCCCGACGCCGTGCGCTGTCCCAGAGCCGACGCGATGACTGATGTCATTACTACCATAAGTGCTAGCAATCTTTTCATCTTAGATAATTTTAGTGAAACTTTATGATTAATTTTTAGATGTTTAATTACCTCGTTCTCTATATATATGCATCAAAAGAGTGCGATTCGCACCGCACTTGTCTTAAACATAAAAACACATTTTAGTTAAAAAAGTTTTAAATAATGTAGTTTTTTTCTCATTTTTCTTTAAATTTCTTAAAAAACTAATTTTTACAATGAGAATTTGTCACCAGTTTGTTACCCATGCCTGCATAATTTCGTAACCATAATAAATATGTAGCATCCATGAACAAGAACATGCAAAAAACAAAAATGAAAGAGCCGGTCAGGCTCCGGATGAAGTCTCTTGCCAACGGCAACCAATCCCTTTATCTCGACACCTATATTAATGGTAGGCGATCTTATGAATTTCTGAGGCTTTATCTTGTACCTGAAAAATCGGAAACAGACAAGACTGTGAATTCTGCAACAATCAGAGCTGCAATCTCCATAAAGGCAAAGAGAATCCTGGCTCTTGTCAATGGAAAGGCAGACATAAAGACCGACGGCAACCATTTTTCTGTGGAGGAATGGATCGAAAAGGTGATTGACATAAAAAGGGGGTCACACTCAATCTCAAGCATAAGCCTTTTAAAGAGGCTGCTCAAACACCTTGAGATATATAGGCCGTCGGTTGGTCTGTGTGATGTTGACCGTGCTTTTTGCAAAGGATTTGCCGACTATCTGAGATCAGCACAAGCGCTAAATTCAACCAAGCCTCTGATGCAGGCAACCCAGTTTGAACTGATGAATGCCCTTTCAATCATACTGAACGAGGCAGTGAGGGTCGGTTTGATTTCCTGCAACCCTCTGCGATTGCTGAATGTGTCGGAACGTCCGAGAAAAGCCGAGAGCTCCCGCGAATATCTCACGCCGGAGGAGGTGAGATCCCTGCTTGATGCGGCAGGTGAAAACATAGCAGCTGGTGATGACGTGGCAGCTTTCCTTTTCTGTTGTTTTTGCGGTCTTCGCTACTCTGATGTAGTGCGACTTAAATGGAATAATATCTCAACTACAGATAAAGGAAAGGTAATAACCACAATCATGAAAAAAACGAATAGGCGTGTCGAAGTGCCAATATCACGGATTGCCGCCTCTATATTGCCCGTATCGGGAGCGCCTGATGCCAACGTCTTCTCTTTTCCTCATTATTATGTCACGGCGAGAAAACTGTCGCGGATTGCCGGAGCGGCAGGTATAAAAAAGAAGGTGACGTTTCATGTGTCGCGACACACTTTTGCCACAATGATGCTCACTGCCGGGGCTGACCTCTACACTATCAGCAAACTTATAGGTCATTCCGATGTCAGGACCACCCAGATATATAGTAAGGTGGTGGATAAGAAAAAACGGGAAGCCATCAAATTGCTCGACAAATTGTTCTGATCCTTACCGAAGCAAATATCCGAAAGCGGTAGATAATTTTTGTGTGAAAACAGCCATAATCCATAATTCTTGTTACCGGACTGTTACCCGATAATTATGTAACGGCTGCAAACCAATACTTTTTACCGGAAATAGAAACAAAATCATA
>CAYQXG010000088.1:0-12196 GCA_964421525.1 uncultured Sangeribacter sp.
CATCCCAACCCAGCTTCCCCGGGGCCTCTAAAATCTTATGAGACGGGGTCTAAAATACATTTCAACTATGAAAACTTCAATTATATTTATGTCTTTAGTTGCGGCGACATTTGCTGCCTCCGCACAAGAGATGCCCTCCGATACCATCCTTTCTCTTGAGCAATGTGAAGATATGGCAATCCGTTACAATTCGTCGCTGAAAAATGCCGGAAATGAGGCTGAGATGGCTTCCTTGACACGCAAGGAGATTTTTACTAAATATTTCCCGGAGATTTCGGCAGCAGGCGTTGGATTCATGGCAAACCATGATATGTTGCAATATGATATTGATCTTCCAATGCTACAGCAGATGGGAATTGGTCCCATAAGTATGGGATTGGTTAAGAAAGGCTGGGCTGCCGGTGTTCAGGCTTTGCAACCTATATTCATGGGTGGCCAGATTGTTAATGGGAATCGGCTTGCCGAATTAGGTGTCGCTGTTGCCAACCTTCAGAGAAAGCAGTCAGAAAATGAGGTAAGTCTCACAACTGAAAAGTATTTCTGGCAACTTGCTACCCTCAAGAACACTCGCAATACTCTTCTGTCGGCAATTCAGATGCTCGACACCCTGTCGTCTCAGGTAAATGTGGCTGTTGAAGCAGGTGTAGCTATGCGCAATGATCTTCTGAAAGTCGAACTAAAGCGCAATGAATATCGTTCGACGCTTGTGGATCTCGACAACGGAATAAAGCTTTGCCGGATGTTGCTTTCCCAATATATCGGTGCAGATTTTGAAAAACCGATTGATATTGATGCGGTAGTGCCTGAAACTATGCCCGAGACGCCTTATGAGGTATTCGTCAATCCCTCTGATGCACTTACTCAAACAGTTCCTTATCAACTTCTTAAAAGTAACGTCAAGGCAAAGGATCTTGCTGTGAAAATGGAGATTGGGAAAAATCTACCTCAGATTGCAGCAGGAGCTGGTTGGTATTTTCATAATATTCTTGATCAGAATCACAATTTCGGGGCTCTTCAGCTTGTGGTTGACGTGCCGATAAGTTCGTGGTGGGGTGGTTCTTATGCTATCAAACGCAAGCGACTCGAACTTGAAAATGCGCGAAATGAACTTGCCGACAATAGCCAGCTTCTACAATTAAATATGAAGAATAAGTGGGATGAAGTGGCAGCTGCTCATCGCAAGATGGAGATTGCCAAGCAGTCAATCGAACAGAGTGCCGAGAATCTGAGACTGAACCGCCTTTATTATGAAGCCGGCACTGCAACCATAACTGATCTTCTTGAGGCAGAGACACTCCATCGCCAGTCTCTTGATGACTACAGTGCTTCTTACGGAAATTTCCAAACAGCAATTGCTGAATATAAATTCGCAACAAACGGATTGTAGTTTAGGATAATCTTTTTTAGCATTATTAAGGGAGGATCTGATTAATAAGAAAGGTTCTCCCTTGGTTTTTTATGCCTTTTCATTAATAAAAACAACGAGTTGTTTGGATATATCAAAATTATTATATAAATTTGCATTATAATAATATCAAAATAATATCATGATTATGGAAAATAACAATCTTGAAATCCCTTTCTCAGGGAAAGTTTTCAATGGATTTGTGATGCTTGTAGTGGTGCTGCTAATCCCTGTAATTTGTATCTTGCCATTTATCTTCCTTCCGGAATATGAATACTGGATTGCGGGCATTATTTTGGGTCTCGGATTTTTTATTATTTTCCCAATTCTTTCCTGCGGTTTTTTCATTCTTCAGCCGAATCAGGCAAGGGTGATGATTTTCTTCGGTAAATATCGTGGCACTTTCCGTCAGACAGGTTTCTATTGGGCAAATCCTTTCATAACTAAAAAAAAGGTGTCGCTGAGAATACGCAATATGGACATCGCACCGATCAAGGTAAACGACAAGATTGGTAATCCGGTTATGATCGGTATGGTTCTTGTATGGAAAGTGAAGGATACATATCGTGCCATATTTGATGTAGATGCAGCAGATGTTCCGATGATTACTACATCTGACGACAAAAACATTCAGGCCGCAATTCAAGGTGATAAGGTTGCAAAAGCACTCAACGCTTTTGTCAATATTCAGAGTGATGCTGCTCTTCGGGAGGTGACCGGTAAATATGCATACGATGAAGAATCCGGAAGCCATGAGGAAATCACTTTGAGAAGTGACGGTCATGAAATCAATGAGCAACTCGAGAGAAAACTGAATGAACGTCTGGCTATGGCGGGTATTGAGGTAGTGGAAGCACGTCTGAATTATCTCGCCTACGCACCGGAAATTGCAGCTGTTATGCTACGTCGCCAACAGGCATCAGCAATTATTGCTGCTCGCGAAAAGATTGTGGAAGGTGCAGTGTCTATGGTGAAGATGGCTCTTGATCAACTCAGTGAGGAACAAATTGTTGAACTCGATGAAGAGCGTAAGGCTACTATGGTGAGCAACCTTCTTGTGGTGCTTTGCGCAGATGAACCGGCTCAGCCTGTTCTAAACACCGGCACACTTTATCAATAATGGCTAAACAACAAAGCAAAGGATTCCTGTTGCGGCTTGATCCTGAAACAATGGAGCAGGTAGAGAAATGGGCAGCTCAGGAGTTTCGCTCCGTCAACGGCCAGCTCCAATGGATAATTGCTGAATCCCTACGACGTCACAAACGTACCAACTAAAAAAATCCCGAGCTTAACAAGAAGCTCGGGATTTTTGTGTCAAAAATACTCAATTCAAAAATCACTCAGGTATAAGCGTATAAGTCTTGACTTTTCCCTTATAGTCAACCTTTACAACAGACTTATCTTTTGCCGATTTTGGTTGCTCAATATTTATCTTGATATCGGGTGTGTTAGAGACTGTCATTGCCGTCACCTCCGGAGTCTTATCGGAAAGCAGCTTAAAAGGCACATCATAACGGTCATAACCAACATATCCGTTCTTGTCGTTGGAACGTGTTGGTGTCTCGGGGAGGTTGAGAGCTACACCGTTGACAGCGATAGTCACCTTAGGTGCCTGCTCATGAACGAGTGGATCTCCCTTCTTGCTGAAGCCTACTCCATTCAACATGAATGCCGGACGTCCGGGAGCACCTTCTGCCACAAGATATATGGCATGTTTCCCATCAAGGTTATCGACAGCGTCTGATATATCCACCTTAAACTGTGTCATCTCACGTTTAGAGCCCTGCGGAATGACGATCTCGCCAATCTTTTTACCTTTCCATGTTTCATTATCGTAAGGACCATCAAGCATGACGCTCAATTTGGAGGGCCAAGGTGTCAGGGGTGTGAGGAAAACATTAAATTCAGTACCATTTCCAGGCTTTGTTCCTTCAAATGGTTTAAGACCTTTCTGAGCCTTGTCAAGTCCACCAAATCCAAAATATTTGTAGCCTACAATGTCTCCTCCGTTCATGTTCACAGTCATGTTCGGATCCCAAATATCCCAAGTGTCTTGCATAGAGCCTATGTTGGAAAGATAGCAGGCATAACCGGCATCATAGTATTTGTATGGATCAAGACCATAGATTTGGAAACCCTCGGATGTAACCTCAGCTCCGGAATATACGTCACCGTTAGATGCTGTAGCGATCCATTTCTCATCAGCTGCATAAGGATCAAAACCTGTTATGGTCACAATACCTCCGTCTGCCACAGCTTTTTTGTCCCATTCTATCTTAACGGGTGCAACCATAGCCTGACGGGCAAAGCCAAATCCACGCGGTGGCCTGTGATAAAATACATACCATTGTCCGTTGATTTCCTGTAGAGATCCATGGGTATTGTGAGCTGCATTTGTTTCCTTGAGGGCAGTCCCGTCTTCGTTCGGTACTATTCCACGTGAGTCTACCAACACGCCACCGCTTCTCCATGGACCAAGAGGACTGTCGGCAAATGCATAGCGAAGAGTGGAGTTTGAACTTGGAATGCCATAGTCCGGACCGGAATAGCCAGAGAAGATCATTATATACTTATTGCCTACCTTGCGGATGGAAGAAGCCTCGAAGAAATTGAAATCGCCCGGGTTTTGCTCACTGTAGAGAGCCGGATATTCGGTTCCTGCCGGATCCTTGATTTCACCGTAGCGTACACTTGCGGGCATGAAATAAGGAATGATCTCGGTGCCTGGTCTGACAGAATACATAGTGTTCTGGTCAAGCTCAGCGGCACTTGAATGTTGGAATCCCCAGAAACCGTAAGCACGGAATCCTTTCTTATAGTCTGGGTCTTTTTTATTTGTGATCTCTTCAATGAAAATAGACGGATCAAAACCAAGTACGCTTCCTTCCACAACAGCCGATCCATCTGCATTAAGGTTTACCGGGGTGAAAGGACCGTTTGGACGAGGACCTTTGCAGACCATTGCTTCGCGACGCGGTCCACGGCTATGAGGATAGAGATAGTATTCCTTATTACCTTTCTTATCTTTGACTTCAACAAGATCAGGAGCATACATCACGTCCCACTGTCCATCATGTTGATATGTGAAGATCGGTCCTTCGTCGCGCCAGTCGGTGAGGTCCTCAACCGGAGCAGACCACATGCGGATATCCGGACCGCAATAACTATTCATTCGCAAGTCGTGGGAGCCAATTATATATGCACGGTATTTACCGGGATTATCAGGATCTTCAAACACTCGGGGCTCGCCGTCGGGAAGATGTTCCCATAGAGGAAGATACGGGTTGCCTACGCCAACCTTGTCGTTGGCAGAAAGAATTCCATTGGCACCCATCATTCCGACAGCGGAAAACAGGGCTACGGCAGCTATTCTGCGTAGCATATTTTTCGTATTGTTCATGGTTAGAATAAATAAAAATTATGAAACAAAATTTGCTATGCTACAAAGTTAATAAAAAAATCCGGATTATCAATCCGGATTATGTAAAAATCGAAATTTATAAACTAACCACCAGAACAAGTACTATTCCGAATATTATTAGGAGAGTATTGGAAACTGCATAGGTTATTGTGTAGCCAAGAGCCGGAACTGAACTTCCAAGCCGTTCCTGAACTGCCCCGAGGCCGGCAGTTGTCTTCCTTGCTCCCGCACAGCATCCGAGTGTCACAGCAGGATGAAATTTGAAAATCTTATGTCCTATCAGTATCGATAGGAACAGAGGTATAAGAGTCACTATCAGTCCTGCCACAAAAATCTTGGGACCAACTTCTGAGAACGCACTGATGAATGATGGACCCGATGCTATTCCGATGACTGCAATATACATGTTTAGGCCGAGATTATTAAAGACCCAAAGCGATGCCTTCGGGATCGACCCGAAAACCGGTCGTTTTGATCTTAGCCAACCCAATAGTAGACCCGCAACCAAGGCGCCGCCACTTGCTCCGAGGCTTATGGAGACAGCTCCAAACTTAATGGCGATTGCTCCTAAAAGACCTCCAAGAAGAATTCCAATTCCAATGAATACGAAATCAGTTGAAAGTGTCTTAGGGTCAGCATAGCCTATTTCTTTTGCTGCACGGTCAAGGCATTTTTTTGTTCCTACAAGCTCAAGAATATCTCCGGGTTTCACCACTGCTCCGCCAAGCGGATTGAGAGGAATATCATTTCTTACAATTTTCTTAATGTCTACACCATCCATCCAGCGTTGTTCTATCATCTCGTGCACTGTAGTTTCCTTAAACTTTTTCGCTACTGTGACATCAACATCCTCAACCGGAAAAGACAGCAGATCAATTCCTGCCACCTCATGCCCTAACCAACTGAAGTCTCCCACTATCATCTCCCTTCTTGCTGCAATAGCTATAATATCATTTTTATATATTGGAGTTGCCTGATCTATTGTGTCGACTATTTCATTATCAGATGCGCGTTTAATTCGTTCAATAGTAACACGGCGTCTCTGCTTTTCAAATTCAGTCTCGATTTCACCGACAGTTCTTGTCTGCGACATCCATTCTCCTGATGATTCAAATGCACGGAATGCTACCGGACGGCATGCATTGAAACTTGCAGGATCGTTGTTTCCGTTGACCGGGCTTAGGGTCTTTTCAAGTTCGCGAGTCATAGCCTTAACTTTGTCAAGTCCACCCATCATTGCTGGTCCTACGTAACCGAGGAGCCAGACTGCTCCAAGTGTGCCGAACACATAGGTCATAGCATAGCAGACAGGAATAGCGGCTACCATATCCTTGATATTATCAGGTGAGCCGGAGAGGGAGCTGATAGTATCTTCTGCGGCCCCAACCACCGGAGAAGCGGTGGATGCTCCTGCCATCATTCCTGCAGCCTGACCCGGATTTAATCCAAACCAGAAAGATACTCCTATTGATGCGGCAAGTATAAGCGAACAGACCACAACAGCAAACAGTACTTCCTTAAGACCCTCACCACGCAGGGATTTGAAAAACTGGGGTCCTACGCTATATCCTATACAAAATAGGAAAAGAAGGAATGACACTGTTTTCAGCGGCCCTCCAACTTCAATATCGAGCTGACCTATAAGTACTCCCACAATCAGCACGGCAGTAACCGTCCCGAGGGCAATCCCCTTGAATTTCAGTTTCCCAAGCCAAAATCCAATTCCTATGGTAAGGAACACCGCTAATGCCGGTGTATGCCTCAACGTTTCAACGAACCACATTATAATTTTTTTTAGTTTCTAAATCTCGAATATATAGACAATAGCGAGAAACAAGTATCAGAGCGACAAAGTCGGAATGGCATGAGTTTGTTCAGATTGTCATGTATGTATGCTTTTCAGTTACTTTGTTGGTTTATTTTATTTAATACTTGTTTGCTTCATACCGAATCTTAAGTATTTAACAAAACTTAAATAATACTGTTCACCCTGCACCCATATTATCTAATTTTGTAGGTTAGAGAGACCCCAAAAGTTATACACAAAATTTTTGGGGTACATTATGCACAGACGTTACAATGAATGGAAACTTATTGGAGATCAAGGTCGAAGGAGAGATCCCTCGACCTTGTCTGCACATCTAACGATGTTTCTGTGCCTACGGTTTGCGCATAATATCAACAGTATTATAGGTGGTGTGTTTGCCATCGATACCTACAATTGTCAAGGTGGCACTGACCTCGTTAAAGTCTTCCGGCATTTTTTCTAATTTAATTTTGATGATTCCAGCTTCTGTTACTTTAGCAGTAAAGTGGCAATGGGAATCAGTATATTCGTCTGTGTTATTCTTTTCACCTTCAATTTGAAGTGTCTTATAGTTTGTGCATTTCAGAGTCACTTCTCCGCCTTCACCATCAGAAGAAATCTGAATCTGGTGGTAAAACATTGAGTCAAAAACTGCTTTTACGTTTTCAGTTGGAGTTGCTGAAACCTCCCATAACATTCTTGCCGGCCCTTCATCACTGCATGATGCAAAGACGACTGTGGTAATTAAAGCAATGATTAGTAATTTGATTTTTTTCATTTTTTTGAGATTTGTTTATTAAATTAAAAAAGATGTGCTTTATTTGTTTGCTTCGTAGATTGTTTTTCGGATGAAATCGGTTAAGTCAATAGTGCATACTGACTTGGATTGTGCCGCTACGACTCCTGCACCTGTCGAAACATTACTGTATCCCCAAATAGGTTCTCCGAAACCATAATCTGCGAGTTCCGGAAGGGAGCCGTTGTCACGTTGCCATAGGTAGTTTGCCCAATTATAGTAGGAAGGAGAAATGGAATTTATCACAAGATGTGCAAGACATTCTGGAATCCGATCTTTCTTATACTCAAAGTGGCAATTGTTGAAATTGAGATGAAGCGTGTATTCTTTTCCAGCAAACTGTCGGTCTGTAAAAAATGAAAATCCTTCGCTGTCTCCTCCCATAATGGATTCAAATATCCCTATGTGCTCTCCAAATATCGGTTCTTGTCGGTATTGCAAATTTCCAAGGGATATTACTGTAAGAGGAAAGTTATCCGGTTGTATCTCGGCTTCCGGACTTGTTGAATAGGTGAATCGATAGTAATTCTCTTCAGCAGGGTCTTCTATCGTAAGTTCACAATTTAATTTGAAACTTATGCTTGTTGTTTGCCAGTATTCGTTTTCCCATAGTGAGACATCATAGGTTTCCCATTTAACTTTTGGTGTTGGAATCGCCTTGGGTATAGTTACGTCTGCCTCAGCTCTTCCTAATGTTGCATTTGCTACAACTATCTTTATATTGTCCGATTCTCGAGGAATATAAGAATCCAGCTGCAACTTCCCGTTTACGTAAATCCTTAAGTCCGCATCTTTGACTTCAGATTTGTCTGGAGTGTCTGTATATAGCCTCGATTTAGACACTACTGCCTCAATGGGTTCACCGGCAGTTATCAATGAATTGACACACAATACGGGTGTATTCGCCACGTCAGGAGTAAACACATCTTCGCATGAAGCGAGCAATGATATGAAAAATATCGGATATATTTTTTTCAGAATAGCCATGTGTATGATATAGAAGGTATGATGGGAAGAAGTTTAACTCGTTTGAATACAGGTTCACTTATGACAGAGAATTTATCAGGCTTAGACACTATTATGTCTTGATAGCCTCGTTTTATTGCCACTGTATTCATGTGGCAATAGGCGTTATATAGCCCGAAAGACCAATAACCGTGTTTATTCTTGACAGTACAGCTTAAGTCAAGCCGATGGTAAAATGGCAGTCGATAACTGTTGATATTGGTTCGTAAGGGAGATTCTCCATCTCCGTACTGATCAGTAATGTCAAATTCCGGGTCATCCCATACTTGATTCAATAGTGTGAAACGGTTGCCTGAATGTCCGACCCATGATGCGTTTATCTGGACATTCTCATTGATCTTCCAGTTGACCAATACATTTATGGTGTGCCTGTTGTCAAATTTTGCCGTGAATGTTCGCCCGCAGTTTTTGGCAGCGAAAGTTCGGTCTGACCAAGCTAAAGAATAGGAAATGTGTCCTGTTACATTGCCAAATACTTTTTCTACTTTAAAATCAATGCCTTTTGCAGTTCCTTTGCCACTGCATAATTGCGCGTTCCACATGTCGAGAGGTGGCCGCAAGAAGTATTCATCACGGTAATCAATAAGATTGTTCATCCATTTGCTATATCCCTCCACTGAGACGGCATATTTGCCATCTGAAGTCTGCCAATAACCGCCGAGCGAGATTTTATCTGCTGTCTCCGGCTTGAATTTGCCGGTGACAGGAATCCACTGGTCGGTAGGAAGGGCCAGATAACTCTGGTTGAGTTGATGTACATACTGAGTAGTACGGCTGTAAGCACCCTTGATAGCCCAAGATTCAGAAGGACGGTAGCTGAAAGATAATCTTGGCGACCATCCATATTTGGTTTGTTTGTCTATACAGAAAATGGAGCCATGGAATCCGGCATTTATGCGGATTTTTCCACAAATTTTCCAATCATCTTCTATGTAGGCATTTATTTCATCGGCGCCGTATGTCCAAGTTGAGTCCCGTGATTCTAAGTGCATGGTACCGACTTCATATATGCGCGATGTGCGAGCAGGGAGGAATGAATGTCTGGAATAGCCGACGCCAAAACGCACATTGGTGTTATCATTCCGATGCCAATCAAAATCTCCTCTGAAAATCCAGTCAGTTATGTTGTTGTCTGTATTTAGAATGGTACGGAAATCAGTAAATGCACCGGGCATTCTTTCAATCGCTTTGTAATTATGTTTCATACCTGAAAAGAACCGTGTGAATGCTGCTGTAAATTCCGAAGAAAGATTGTTGCTGAATCGATAATTCATTCCGGTTTGAGCAAGGAAATTACCCCAATGCATGTCAAACCGATCATCTTCAAAAGTGCCCCAAGTCTCATTTTGTTTCAGTCCTTTCTCCTCAGTGCCTGTTTTAAGTTTGTCATCGCCGAAATATAGACTGACAAAAGCGGTTGCCTTTGGTGAGAATCTATGTTGCACACGGGCATTCAAGTCCATGAAGAAATAATTGAATCGTAATTTTTCCTCGTCGTTTTGTGAATTGGCTATGGCTACAAATGGTATGGTCAGAATATCAAACCAAGATCTGCGCAATGCTACAAGATAGTTGGTTTTCTTGCCTATCGGCCCGGATATGTTGAATGCCCCCGAGGTCAGACCTAAACGTGCAGAACCATGGTGCCCATCGCGATTCCCATTCTGTAGGCGCACATCCATGAAAGAGGATAGGCGTCCATCATATTTTGCAGGAATAGATGATTTGAAAAAATCTATATATCGGATTATGTCGGTATTGAATGCGGAAAAAAGTCCTGCAAAATGGTTGACTTGATACAGTGGCACATTATCGAGCATATAAAGATTTTCATCAGTTTCACCACCATGAACATACATTCCAGCCATACCCTCAATGCCTTCGGCTACTCCGGGTTGAGTCTGCAGTGTCTTTATTACATCTGCTTCTCCGAAGATAGTAGGTGCATTGCGCACTTCTTCGGCCGAGACCTTCCTGGCTCCGATTTCTGCAGTTTCGACCTGAGGGGCTTCAATACGAGAAACAATCACAACCTCATCAAGCATGGTCGGGTTAAGAGATGGTTCAAGTGCTCTGTTCGTCGGAGCTGACACAACCATGGTTTTAATATTATCAGTTTTGGTAGTGTCTTTCTTACGCTTCAAGATAATCATGTTTCCTTTGATTTCATAGCCTATAGGAGTTCCAGAGAATATCTCTGAAAGTACGTAGATCAAAGGCCTGTTTTTTGCTTTGACAGTGATTCTGACATCTTTAAGTAATTCAGAAGAATACACAAAGTTTTTCCCCGTCTGTTCTACTATGGATCGGAATACTGTCGAAGCCGGTTGATTAACAGCTTTGATTGTGACGTTTTGCGCAGTTATAACAGACACACAATAGAATAGTCCGACAAGCAATGCTACTAACCGCTTCATTCCTTAACAGCCATTTTTATTTGAAGAATTTCGTTGATAGTGGCAACGAGTTCAACAACGTTACCTTCATAGTGCAGGGAAAGACGGTAATTCTCGGCATTTTCCGGAACATTAATAACATCCACACCATATACCTCTTTTATTTTTGATATAACGGTAGGTAGTTGGACGTCCTCAAAATCAATGACTTTTATAACCGCCACAGGAGTTGTCGGTTGAACCCTCTCTTCAATGGCATCGGCGGAGGTATGTTTATTATCATATTGATGATATATTATAGCTGCTGTTGACGACAAGACAACAAAGGAGGCAATGGCAACCGCAATCTTTAGACTGTTCCATTTAAAGGCAGGTTTGATATTCAAACGTTTCCAGCCCTGATCGACAGAGAATTTCCCTTTGCTATATCTCTTGGCAACGTAGATCACTTCTTCTTTCATCTTGTAGATTTTAAAAATGTTATCAGAAATATGTCGTTGTTCACTTATATGACGCAACTACTTTTGGAGAGTCCTATCCTGCGAAATAGATTTTATAAAAATGGGAGAAAAAAAGGTTTATGATCTGTCGACAAAGACTCTCTAAGCCTCGCAAATGCCTTGGTCATCTGATTTTTCACAGTTTTTTCCGAAATATTCATTTCCTCAGCAATTTCTGCATTGGATAAGCCATCGCGTTTGCTCATCAAGAAGATATCACGGCATTTCTCCGGAAGGTTGTCGATGGCTTTCCATATTCGTGCATCTCTCATAGATGTATCTATTGTTTCTTCACATACTTCAGGAATCGAATCAATTGTTTCAAATTCTTTCTTTCCGCGTAGGAAACTCACACATTCGTTTCTGACACAGCGGTAAATATATGATTTGAAATTCCCGATTTCTTTTCCGGAAGATATGGCTTGCCAAGCCTTTATGAATGTATCCTCCACAATATCCTCTGCATCGTCCGGATTGTCGATGATACGTAGAGCGTACATACCCAATGGCAAATACAGTCGTCTAAAATTTGTCTCAAATTCTTTGATGGTCATATTAAGATTCTCTCTTTTTATTTTAGACGCTATGAATGTGAAAAAGTCCTATTGCTGATGCATATATTTTGCAATTAATTTTTTTTGCATACAATTCCGGATCTTATACTTCAAATTGAATGAAATGGTTTTGAATGATAAACAAAAAGAGGCTGACTTTTGTCAGCCTCTTTTTGTTGAATTCGGGGTATGATTACTTCTTTGCAATCTTCTTGTAGCCGTAAACAGCGCGGTCACCAAGTTCCTCTTCGATGCGGAGGAGCTGGTTGTACTTAGCCATACGGTCAGAAC
>CAYQXG010000089.1:0-11357 GCA_964421525.1 uncultured Sangeribacter sp.
CATCCCAACCCAGCTTCCCCGGGGCCTCTAAAATCTTATGAGACGGGGTCTAAATCACTCGGAATTTTCATTTGATTACCATTTATACAAGTACAAAATTACACTTTTTCGGGTAAATATCAAAAGATAACAGAATATTCCTCTTAGGCAATTATCAAATAAGTAGCTAATAATTCAAATGCCACCGGCCCCAAAGTTTCAATGTTTCAATATGAGTGTTGAACTATCGGTGCCTGGAAAGCCGAAAAAACGAGCCCACCGTGTGTGGGGTGGGCTTAATGCATATATCCAAAAAGATCAGTAGGCTTGGTTGTGGACTCCGGCTACGGCACGACCACTGGGATCGTTGAGATTGCGGAAGGGAGCCGATATCTTTGAAGGAGTCAATGAAAGCCGCTATCACTGCTCCGGATGAAAGGAATCTTTTTTGCGTTATTTATCCCTCATTAAGGGATGTTTTTTATGAATTTTATCCCTCATTGAGGGATTTTTTGTAACTTTGCAAAAAATCTTGAGTTATGATTGATTATTCATTAATAAATTTTATGGAGGAGCGGCTGAAAAATACATCTGTCCGCTTTCATCGATATATGTTTGACCGAATTAACTGGGATAGCAGATTAATCGGTCTTACCGGTCCGCGTGGTGTCGGAAAATCCACCATGATGCTTCAGTATATGCTTGGGCAACCATCCAGAAAAGATATGCTATATGTGACGGCTGATCATACTTGGTTCACAACCCATTCTCTTGTTGAACTGGCTGATACATTTGTACAGGAAGGTGGCAAATGGCTATGCATTGATGAAGCCCATAGATATGAGGGATGGTCCAGGGAAATAAAACAGATTTATGATGGTCATCCGCATCTAAAAGTGGCTTTTACCGGTTCGTCAGTGCTTGACATAAATAAGGGAGAGGCTGATCTCAGCAGGAGGGCACTTATGTATCACATGCAAGGACTATCATTTAGGGAATATCTGGATTTGTTTCATAATCTGAATGCTCCATTGCTTACTCTGAATGAAATACTTCATAATGATGTTGTTGATCTGCCGGAAAGTCTTTCCCATCCATTGCCACTGTTCAGGAAATATCTTGCAGAGGGATACTATCCTTTTGCGCTTGAGGGTGACTTTGCAAGAAGAATGCAGCAAGTTATCAGCCTAACCGTTGAGACGGATATTCCGATGTATGCCGACATGAAAGCTACGACAGCAAGGAAGCTCAAGCAGATGCTTGGGGTGATTGCCAGCTCCGCTCCTTACAAACCAAGTGTTGACCATCTTGCTCAGGAAATCAAAATAAGCAAGAATAATGTCCCGGACTACTTGCTATGGCTTGAGAAAGCAGGAATGATCGGTCAGTTGCGCGATGACACGGGAGGAATGAGAGGATTGGGAAAGGTGGAGAAAATTTTTCTCGACAATCCAACCCTTATGACCGTGCTTTCGGGCAATAACCCTAATGTCGGGAATCTTCGTGAAACATTCTTCTATAATCAGATGCGTGTTGACTACGACGTGATATCCTCAAGGATTTCTGATTTCCGCATTAGTGACATAACCTTTGAGATTGGAGGAAAAAACAAGGGACAGAGACAGATCAAGGAGGCTACCAATGGCTTTGTGGTGAAAGATGATATAGAATATAAATATGGCAATGTCATTCCTTTGTTCATGTTTGGCCTGACGTATTAACTGCTCACGCAGAATCAAATGTGCTATTTATTATTTTTTGAATGCTCATATATTCAATATTTTAGAAAAATACCATAAGAATAATTCGCAAAAATCAGATAAAATCCAAAGCGATAAAACCTCATTTTAGGGAGTGTATAAAGTAAACCCCCATTTCATCTAATTTTTATGAGATGGGGATTTAAAGGGGAATCAGTAGGCTTGGTTGTGGACTCCGGCTACGGCACGACCACTGGGATCGTTGAGATTGCGGAACGATTCATCCCAGGCGAGTGCAGTGGCAGTGGAGCAGGCTACGGATGCTTCGTGAGGCACACTTTTTGCAGCGCTCTCTCCGGGGAAGTGTTCCTCAAATATGCAACGGTAATAATATTCCTCTTTGTTGAGGGGCGTATTGATGGGGAAGCGTTCAGCAGCATGCTCCATCTGCTCGTCGGTGACAGCCTCCGATGTAATCTTCTTAAGAGTGTCGATCCAAGAATAACCTACACCATCGGAAAACTGCTCCTTCTGCCGCCAGACAATCTCTTCAGGAAGCATATCCTCAAAAGCCTCACGGAGAATCTTTTTCTCAATGGTCTTGTCTCGGCACATTTTAGCCTGTGGGTTTGTGTTCATCGCCACATCGAGAAATTCCTTGTCGAGGAAAGGCACCCGTCCTTCAACTCCCCATGCACTCAGAGCCTTGTTGGCGCGGAGACAGTCGTACTGATAGAGCTTGCCGATTTTCTGCACTGTCTCGTCGTGAAATGCCTTAGCATCAGGAGCCTTGTGGAAATAAAGATAACCGCCAAATATCTCGTCGGCACCTTCGCCACTGAGCACCATCTTGATACCCATCGACTTGATCACCCGAGCCAACAGATACATAGGAGTGGAGGCACGCACTGTGGTGACATCGTAGGTCTCAATGAAATATATCACATCACGGAGAGCATCTATACCTTCCTGCACAGTGTAATGAATCTCATGATGGACAGTGCCGATATGATCGGCCACCATCTTCGCCTTCGCCAGATCAGGAGCACCTTCGAGACCAATCGCGAATGAGTGCAGACGTGGCCACCAAGCCCTTGTCTTGCTGTCGTCCTCGATACGATGGTCGGCAAAAGTCTGAGTAATAGCTGAAATAACACTGCTGTCAAGACCTCCAGAAAGAAGCACTCCATAGGGTACGTCGCTCATCAACTGCCTCTTGACTGCAGATTGCAGTGCATGGCGGATTTTCATGCTATCGGCATCATTATCCTTGACAGCATCAAAGTCTTTCCAATCAGGCTTATAGTAAGGAATCATCTCCTTTTCAGCGCTATAATAGTAATGCCCCGGCAGGAAAGGTTCAAAGGTCTCACATTCACCTTCGAGAGCTTTAAGCTCCGATGCCACATAAACCGTGCCGTCGGAGTCCTTCCCGATGTAGAGAGGAATCACCCCTATCGGATCCCGGGCTATCAGGAACTCGTCGCGTTCCTTATCGTAGAGAGCGAAAGCGAATATTCCGCTGAGCCGATCCATCATCTTCGAGATTGCCTCAGGAGTGGGATTTTCCCGAATTTCATTCCAAAGGGCAAGCACCACCTCACAGTCGCTTCCTGTCTGGAAATCGTAGTCCATACTGTCGCGGATCTCCTTGTGATTATAGATTTCGCCATTGACGGCAAGCACTACATTACCATCCGGGGAATAAAGCGGTTGTCCACCCGATTCAGGATCTACGATACTCAGGCGCTCATGGGCAAGAATGGCGGAGCCACCGCAGAATATACCGCTCCAATCAGGGCCACGGTGCCTTATTTTCTTGCTCATACGGAGAGCCTTTTGTCTTAATTGAGGTGTTTGCTGAGGGATGTTGAATATACCTACGATTCCGCACATGGTCTTTTGTTTTTAAGTCTTCAGTTGTCCGTTTTCTGTTTTCCGTTGTCAGTTGTCAGTTGTCAGTTGTCTGTTATTAGAAGGGCGCAAGTATTCAACCTGCGCCCCTCTGTAGACAGTCTTATTTGATATCAGCTGATGAAGAGGAGCTCGCGATACTTAGGCAGAGGCCACATATCGTTGTCTACCACTTCTTCGAGCTTGTCGATCGGGCGACGGATTGCAAACAGAGATTCAGCGATGTCATAGTATGCTTTCGCCTTCTCATATTCATTCTCAATCTTGTTGGCAGCCTTGCGAGCTTCCACCATAGCGGACACACGATCCTGAATTTCCTCAACGAGCCTTGTGACTTTCTCAAGAAGCTTTATCTCTGTCTTAGCCATCTCCTTGAAATTGTCGGGATAGATTTCCTTAAGCTGGGTGATGAGACCAAGAAGTTTTGCCTTATATGTTAGGGCTGCGGGGATGATGTGGTTGATAGCCATTCTTCCGAGAACACGAGCCTCAATCTGCACTTTCTTGGTGTAGGTTTCCCACTTCACCTCATTGCGTGCTTCGAGCTCAGCCTTAGTGTAGACACCGGTGCGGGTAAACATCTTGACAGCCTCAGGCTTTGTGAATTCCTTAATCATCTCCGGCACACTTATCTCTGTATCCAGGCCACGGCGCTTAGCCTCCTCTTTCCATTCCTCGGTGTAGCCGTTGCCATCGAAGCATACAGTGTCGATAATGTCGGCAATCATCGGTTTCAAAACGTCCATGATTGCCTCAGTCATCGGTTTACCGGCAGCGATTTCCTTATCCACATCAGCCTTAAAGGTGAGGAGTTGGTCGGCAACGGCAGCGTTGAGGGTAGTCATCGCTCCAGCGCAGTTGGCACTTGAACCAACAGCACGGAATTCAAAACGGTTGCCGGTGAAAGCGAAGGGAGAGGTACGGTTTCGGTCGGTATTATCAACAAATATTTCCGGGATTTCGATGAGACCGACAGAGGCACCGGTCTTTCCTGCAATCTCAATCGGTGTGTCGGAAGGCATTTCAAGAAGCTTACGGAGCACTTCGGTCATAGTCTTTCCAAGGAAAGAGGAAATGATTGCCGGAGGAGCTTCGTTGGCACCGAGACGATGGGCATTGGTGGCAGTAGCGATGGAAGCTTTGAGAAGCGCATTGTGTTTCTGCACTGCCATGAGCACATTGACAAAGAATGTCACGAACTGCAGGTTGCCAAGCGGATCCTTACCGGGAGCAAGCAGGAGTGTACCTGTGTCTGTTCCAAGCGACCAGTTGTTGTGCTTGCCGCTACCGTTGATGCCGGCAAAGGGTTTCTCATGAAGCAGGAGCACGAACTTATGCTTGCGTGCTATGTCATTCATAAGATTCATGATCATCTGGTTCTGGTCGTTGGAAAGGTTGGTTTCGCCATATATTGGAGCGAGCTCAAACTGATTTGGAGCCACCTCGTTGTGGCGTGTCTTCAACGGGATGCCGAGACGATAGCCGGCAATCTCGATGTCGCGCATGAACGCGGCCACACGTGAAGGGATTGCACCGAAATAGTGGTCGTCGAGCTGCTGGTTTTTTGATGACTCGTGGCCCATAAGTGTTCGGCCAGTGAGCATAAGGTCGGGGCGTGCAGCGAAGAAGTCCTCGTCAACAAGGAAATATTCCTGCTCCCATCCGAGGTAGGAGTAAACTTTCTTTACGTTGGGATCAAACATCTGGCAGATGGGGGTAGCTGCATCGCAAACGGCCTTGAGTGCACGTTTCAGAGGGGTCTTGTAGTCAAGAGCTTCGCCGGTGTAAGAGATGAACACAGTCGGGATGCAAAGGGTATCGCCCTGAATGAAGACAGGAGAAGTCGGGTCCCAGGCAGTGTAGCCGCGGGCTTCGAAAGTGGCGCGAATACCTCCGTTAGGGAAAGATGAAGCGTCCGGTTCCTGCTGGAAGAGGGACTTACCGTTGAATTCCTCGATCATACCGCCTTTGCCGTCATATTCCATGAAAGAGTCATGTTTCTCGGCAGTACCTTCAGTCAGAGGTTGGAACCAGTGGGTGATGTGGGTCACGCCATGTTCCATGGCCCAAGTCTTCATACCCTCTGCCACTTGATCAGCGATGTCGCGATCGAGAGCCTTATCACCGTCGATACATGCCACGAGGGCATCGTAGGTGGATGGTTTAAGATACTTGCGCATCTTGTCGCGGTTGAACACGAGTTCGCCGAAATACTCGGACGGACGACTTTCGGGAGTCTCAACTTCGAGAGCTTTCTTCTTGAAAGCATCCTGAACTACGTCAAATCTAAGCTTGCTCATAATTTTCCTTATATGATTTTTTCCTGTTATTAATTCTTTATTAAGGCAGAGAGGCTAATCACCCTATCGGGTAACCAGCCTCTCTAATATCTTTGCCTGCCGAGCTTCAAATCATTACTGCCGGACTGGTGCGGCGATAATACACAGACAAGCGAACCTGAACGTCGTTATTCAAGTTCTGCTGCTGATTTTGCTGCTGGGCTATGTTTTTTCTCGTTGTTATCATAATCAATTATTGATTGACGATGCAAAATTACACATAGTTTTTTGAATCTGCAAATTATTTCTCAAATATTTTTCAATAAATTGCAAATTTTTCAACAAAACCTCAATTTAATGGCAAAATTCAACAAAATTACAATAAAAAGACATTAGGTGTAAGGTACAAGATCCCCGCACTCAGAAATCTCAGAAAGCTATCGCAGGAAAGAAAAAAGCACGCAGTCGGGGGTATATATCCGGCTGCGTGCTTGTCATAGTTGCGCCATGAGCGCTATAATGCCCGGCACCTATGCCGGGGTGAGTATAGGGCGGCGAATTCGGTCATGTCGCGGCCGTCAGGGTCGATACTCGTTATGCAATGATTAACGATTAATGATTAACGATCAATGATTAATGATTAATGGTTAACGATCAATGATTAATTCCTGATGATAAATTGAAGGCAGCGGGCGACGTTTGGGCCTCAGGTCCTGCGGACACTTCATCAGGCATAGTCATGACCATCATTGGTGGCGCTTATGCCCCATACGCCGACGGGTTGTTGCAGGTTTGTCATTGTACTCTTTCTGAGCCTCTTTGTGGCAGCGCCCGGATGTCAGGATTCAGATATCCGCGGCTTTGCGATCTGTGTCGCGCTCGGAGATCGCTCCCCACCTATTTTGCGGTGCGGGAGGTTTTGCAATTTGATAATTCCTACTTCTGAGGAGGCGCTGCTTCCGGGTCTCAGCACGTGAAGGGCGACGTTTGGGCCTCAAGGTCACGTGAGGAATCTGGTTTCCGGGGGCAAAGTTACTATGGAATTTGGGGGTTGGAGCCTTATCTTACAAAATTAATTTTGAATTTGGATTATTTTGGGGGGATTTCGGACTTTCGTCCTCAACACAGTGATGCTTTTGGGGGCAAAGATAGGGAGAATTGGGGATTGGGATGCCTTATCTTACGAAAAAAGATGGCTTTTTTGCCATCTTTTTTGGGGTTTCCGTTTTCAGGGGATTTAGGGGGCACCGAGCTGAAGCTTGGGGGCTGTTACAATTAGCTGTTACAAATAAAGGATTGGCGGTTGGATTGGAGCTTCACTGGAGGGCGGATGCACCGGGTGCATCCCTACACGTTGACTTGTCCGTAATTATTAATTGGAGTGGGGAGTGGGGGGATTCTTGATGAGGAGGATGCTGGATTCGTATAGGAGATACATGGGGAGGGAGACTATCAAGAGGGTGAAGATGTCGGATGTGGGGGTGATGATGGCTGCCACTATGAGGATTATGACTATGGCGTGGCGGCGGTATTTGCGCATGAATCCGGGCGTTATCAGCCCCATCTTGCCAAATAACCAAACTATAACCGGCATTTCAAAGACTAACCCCATGGAGAGGCTCATTACTATGAGCGTTGACATGTAGGATTCAAGCGATATCATATTGGTGACATCTTCTGCCACCTGATATGTGCCCAAGAAACGGAATGTCAAGGGGAATATCAGATAATAGCTCAAAAGTACACCTGCAACAAACATAAGATAGCCACTTCCTACCACTCTGCTTGCGTAGCGTTTTTCATCAGTATATAGGGCAGGGGAGACAAACCTAAACAACTGATATAGAATATACGGGGATGCGCACAGCACTCCGGCACATAGGGCGGTCTTCATATGGATAATGAACTGCTCAGCCAACCCTGTGTTGATAAGACTCACAGAGAAAGAACCCAATCCGGATTCCGAGAATCGCGCTTCAATCAGCCTTAATATTCGATAAGTAATGAAGTCCGGGTCCTTGGGAGCCAATACTATCTGAAACAGCTGCTCCTTAAAGACAAAGGCGATGATGGTGAATACGAATGTGACCGCAATCACCTTGATGATCACACCACGCAATTCATCAAGATGATCCCAGAATGTCATTGAAGCGTTGTTCTGCTCACTGCTCATCCTTTTTCGGTGACTCCTCTTTTGTATCCTTTATGTCTTTCTCAATTTCATTCATCCCATCTTTAAAAGATCTGACACCCTTGCCAAGACCTTTCATAAGTTCCGGAATTTTCTTGCCGCCGAAAAAGAGCAGCACAACGAGGACTATCAGTATTATTTCGGACATTCCGAGTCCGCCTATCAGGAGCAAGGTATTCATATTCTATTGTTTAATCGTTTTATTGTTTAGGGGTTAGATCAGGCTTCCTTATCTTGCTTCAGTTGCTCCACATATTGGTCGATGCGGTGGAGCTGACGAGGAATATCGATGTTCTGCGGACAGTGAGGGGCGCATTGGTTACATCCGATGCAATGGCTTGCCTGACGGAGTTTCGGAACGCTTCGGTCGTAGCCCACAAGGAATGCCTGACGAGCCTCGCGATAGTTTTTAGCCTGTCTGTTCTCCGGAATGTTTCCTTGATTCACACATCTGTTATAATGGAGCAGATTAGCAGGGATATCTATACCGTAGGGACAAGGCATACAATATTTGCAATCGTTGCAAGGGATAGTGGGGAACTGCACGAGAAGTCCGGCTGTGTCGTAGAGATAGCTTGTATCATCCTCAGAGAGCGGAACCAGCGGACAATATGAACGGAGGTTATCCTGCAGATGCTCCATGTAGGTCATACCGGAGAGCACGGTCAAGACATCCGGGAAGGTTCCGGCATACCGGAATGCCCACGAAGCGACACTGCGCTCCGGCTCCTTCTGCTTAAGACGCGCAACTATATGATCGGGTACGTTGGCAAGGCGTCCGCCGAGAAGCGGCTCCATGATAACGGCCGGAATATTGCGCTTCGCAAGCTCATTATAGAGATATTCCGCGTCCATATTGCGCGGGTTAGTGTCTTTTGCATGATTCCAATCAACATAGTTCAATTGGATCTGGACAAAGTCCCACTTGTATTTATCGTGATTTGCAAGAAGATAATCGAACACTTCAATATCACCGTGATAAGAGAACCCGAGATTGCGAATGCGCCCGGCCTCGCGCTCTTTCATCAGGAAATCAAGAATACCATTGTCGATATAGCGCTGGTTGAGGTTTTCCATACCGCCCATTCCTACTCCATGAAGCAAGAGATAGTCGATATAGTCCACCTGCAGATTCTTGAAAGAATCATGATACATCTTCAGGGAAGCCTCCCGGCTCCAGGTCTGCGGGGAAAAGTTAGAGAGTTTTGTAGCAATGAAATATTTATCTCTTGGATGACGCTTCAAGGCAATACCTGTCGCTTCCTCCGAATGACCCTTGCAATAAGCAGGAGATGTGTCGAAGTAGTTTACACCATGAGCTATAGCATAATCCACAAGTTCGTTTATAGCATCCTGATCAAGATGGCTCTCTTCTTCCCCATCTTCCGACTTCACAGTCACTTCTGGCCAACGCATGCAGCCATATCCAAGAAGCGACACCTTGTCGCCCGTCGTGGGATTAGTGCGATATGTCATCTTATCGGTAGGGATTTCCGAGGCGGATGCAGCAGTGCTTGCTACCGGATTACTTTTTGAGTTACAACCCACGATAGCGGTTGCCGAGACAGCAGCAGCGCCGAATCCGAGGCGCTTGAGAAACTCTCTTCTGTCGATATTGATATTTTTCATTTGAAAAGTCTGTTAGATAGTACGGTGAACTTTGTGTCCTTCCACATAGATAGCACTCAGAGGACGGGAGGGACAAAGATTTTCACAAGCTCCGCAACCGATGCATATAGCTTCGTTGACTGCAGGAATCTTCAAAGACTCGGGATTATCAGGATCTGAAGCCACCATCTGGATAGCACCTACGGGACAGTGGCGTGCACAGTTACCACATTCCACGCCATCAGTAAGGGGAACACAGTTTTCCTTCACCCAGACAGCATGTCCGATCTGAGTGGAAGATTTATCAGCCTGTGATATCTTTATAATGGCGCCCGTAGGACAAACTTCAGAACATTTAGTACATTCAGGACGGCAATAACCGCGCTCATAGGATGATTCGGGCTGCATCAGATTTTCCAGATCGGTCGATGGACGCAGAACTCCATTAGGGCATGCAGACACACATAGCTGGCAAGCAGTGCAATGCTGAGTCAGATTCTTAATGCTGATTGCACCCGGGGGCACGATGCGGGTGGAACGCTCCGGAACCACCTTATCCTCAATAGCCGCAAGGCCACCATCCACGAGTTTATCCTCTGCTTTCAGGGCAGCGGTAGCCGCCACAACAGCAGTAGCTGTAATGAACTGACGGCGAGATGTGTCGGGAGTTTTAGAAACATCTGTTTCAGAAACAGATCGCTTAGTGCACATCTTGTAGGAAATGGCATTTTTGTGGCATTTACCAATACAATCCATGCATGCAACACATCTGGAATAATCTATCTCATGAGCCTTGCTATTGATGCATGAAGCCTTACAATTTCGTGCGCACAGGCCACAACTATTGCATTTCGATGTGTCGATCACCGGACGGAAGAGAGAATACTTTGAAAGGAATCCGAGAACAGTGCCAACCGGACAAATAGTGTTGCAATAAGTGCGTCCGTTGCGCCAGGCAAGGAAAGCAAGCACCACCAGAGTCACTATAGCCACAGCCAATGTGATGCCCCCCTTGAGCCAGACATCAACGGAATAGAATGCATAGCTCTCGCGTCTTTCAGCCCAAAAGGCAAGGAGATTGTTGCCCCATTGCCAGATCGGAGCAAGCAGACTTTGGGCAATTCTTCCGTAGGCGCTGTATGGTGCAAACAGAGCAACTATCGAGTTGATGCCAAGGAAGAAGGCAATTACGACCACCCCAAGCATAATATAGCGCAAAATGCTGAGAGCAGGGGAGTAGCTATATCGGTTTTTCTTAGCTTTCTTGCCCAACCAGCCGAAAATATCCTGCATCACACCAAGTGGACAGATAACAGAACAATACACACGGCCAAAAAGCAGAGTAAGAGCCACCAGACCAATTATGACACCGACATTGAGCGCGAGCAGGGCCGGAAGAAACTGGATCTTCGCCATCCAACCGAGCCACGCATGTACCGAGCCTGTAAAGTCGAGGAAGAGCAAAGTGACCCCTATAAAAAACAGACAAGCTAAAATGATTCTAATATTTCTAAGATTCATCCGATTATGATGTGATTATAATGAAGATGTTAAACTAATTCAATAAAACTAAATTATGGAGCCAAGACCTCGTCTCATAAGATTTGAGAGGCTCTTCTTTATGAGACAGGGTCTTAGAGCCCATCTCATAAATTTGAGAGCCCCTGGGGTCGCTGGGTTGGAGCG
>CAYQXG010000090.1:0-11284 GCA_964421525.1 uncultured Sangeribacter sp.
CACTCGCCCAAAACCGCCCCGGGGCTCTTAAAATCTTTATGAGACGGGGTCTAAACAACTTTATTGAAGGATGCTATATAAAGCCGTTATTTTATTTTTTTATCGAGCCATAAGTCAATGATGCGTCTTGACAACGATGGTTGCGAAGGCATGGGCGGATGATTTTCGCGCGTGAACCAGCCGGCAGAAGTCAATTCCCCATCAGCAAGACTGATTTCTCCACCTCTATATTCAGCTGTGAACCCAACCATCAATTGACCCGGGAATGGCCAGCTTTGGCTTCCTACATACCTGATATTGGATATTTCTATAGATGTTTCCTCCTTAACTTCACGGGCAACGCACTCCTCAAGCGATTCACCTGTTTCCACGAAACCGGCTACAAGTGCATGCACATCGTGATGCTTGAAATTGGCAGCATGCACGAGAAGGGCTTCTTCGCCACCATTACGTGTGACGAGCACCACCATAGCCGGTGATAGCTGCGGCCATATTTCTCGTTGACAAGAGGAGCATTTTAAGGATATATCAGAGGCCGGTTCCATCTTGCCGCCGCATACTCCGCAGAATTTATGAAAACGGTGGAAGTTTTCAAGCTCTTGGGCACGAACCGCAACCTGCCATTTTTTATCACCGAGCCTCTCCCATGATTTACGGAGTTCCACCCATTCGGCATCCTCCTCGGAATGTGCGAAGTCATTGCCTTTTAAACCTACGCAACCGTCTTTAAGTAATATTTTTCCCATGTCGTTTTTAGCCTTTGGCAGTCAGATTTTCGAGAAGGTCTTGAGCCGTCAATCCGGAGTCCGGATCTCTCCATTCGGGAGCCAGTTCAGCAAGAGGCTTGAGAAAGAAAGGACGTGAGGCAAGATGACGGTGAGGAATCTTCAGGGTTTTGGATTCATAAGGGTCACCATCCGTTGCCATGATGTCGATATCTATCTCGCGGTCGTTGTAGGAACCATCCCATCGGCGGTGACCTCGGGCAGATATAGATTTCTCAATTTTCTGAAGGCGGCTCATCACTTCCTCAGGATGCAAATCGCTATCTATTGTCACGCCTATATTGACAAAACGATTGGTGGAATCGAATCCCCATGGATCCGACTCCACCTTATGGCTTGTCTCATATAGTCCGAACTCCTCACCAATTGCCTTCATGGCGTGTGTGAGGTGCAACAACCTGTTTCCGAGATTGCTGCCGAGGTTCAGATAATATTTCATAACTTTTTCTTGACTTCGACTTCTTCGTAGCCTTCAATGAGGTCGCCTTCACGGATGTCGTTGTAGCCAGCCACAGAAAGACCGCAGTCATAGCCGCTGACCACTTCCTTGACATCGTCTTTGAAGCGTTTGAGTGAACCAAGTTCTCCGGTATAGATCACAATACCGTCGCGTATCACGCGTATCTTGCTGCGGCTCTTGATGCGTCCGTCGCGCACGATTGCACCTGCGATGGTACCCACCTTTGAAATGTGGTATGTCTGGAGCACTTCGGCAGTACCAGTGATCTCTTCCTTGATTTCCGGCGAAAGAAGACCTTCCATAGCTTGTTTCACTTCCTCGATAGCCTTGTAGATGACAGAATAGAGGCGTATTTCCACACCTTCTTTCTCTGCTTCCTTTCTGGCAGCTCCGGAGGGTCGCACCTGGAAACCGATGATGATTGCATCGGAAGCAGCAGCCAAGGTTACATCGCTTTCCGAGATTGCACCCACACCTTTATGGAGCACGTTGACTTGAATTTCAGGAGTCGAGAGCTTGATAAGGGAGTCGGAGAGCGCTTCTATAGAACCATCCACGTCGCCCTTTACCACAAGGTTAAGCTCGTGGAAGTCGTTGAGGGCGCGGCGGCGACCAAGTTCCTCAAGTCCGAGGCGCTTGGTTGTGCGCAGGCCAAGCTCGCGCTGGAGTTGCTCGCGTTTTGCTGCAATTTCGCGGGCTTCCTGCTCAGTTTCAAGCACATTGAATGTGTCGCCGGCTGCGGGGGCTCCATTCAGGCCAAGTATGAGCACCGGTGTTGATGGTCCGGCTTCTTTCACGCGCTGATTACGCTCGTTGAACATAGCCTTGATTTTTCCGTGGTGAGTTCCGGCCAGAATCACATCGCCCACACGGAGTGTGCCGTTCTGTACCATCACTGTTGCCACATATCCACGTCCTTTGTCGAGCGAAGATTCTATTATTGAACCAATAGCATGGCGTTTTGGGTTTGCCTTGAGGTCGAGCATCTCAGCTTCAAGAAGTACCTTCTCCATAAGTTCCTCCACTCCGATACCTTTCTTCGCGGATATGTCTTGGCTCTGATATTTACCACCCCAATCCTCAATCAGATAGTTCATGCCGGCAAGTTGCTCCTTTATCTTGTCGGGATTTGCTGTAGGTTTGTCTATCTTATTGATTGCAAATACCATCGGCACACCGGCAGCTGTGGCATGGTTGATAGCCTCCACTGTCTGAGGCATCACATCATCGTCGGCAGCTACAATGATGATAGCAAGGTCTGTTATCTTCGCTCCGCGGGCACGCATTGCGGTGAAGGCCTCATGTCCCGGAGTGTCAAGGAAAGTGATGTGGCGACCATCGCTAAGTTTCACATTGTAGGCACCGATATGCTGAGTTATACCTCCTGCCTCGCCGGCGATCACATTTGCATTACGGATGTAGTCGAGAAGTGATGTCTTGCCATGATCGACGTGTCCCATGACTGTTACGATAGGTGGGCGAGGCACGAGATCCTCCTCGGAGTCTTCCTCGGTTGCTATTGCATTGGTTACTTCAGCACTCACATATTCAGTGGTAAATCCGAATTCCTCTGCCACTATATTGATTGTCTCGGCATCAAGGCGCTGGTTGATAGAAACCATGACGCCAAGGTTCATACATGTGCCGATAACGTTGTTGACGGGTACATCCATCATCTGAGCAAGGTCATTGGCTGTTACGAATTCTGTAAGTTTCAATACCTTGCTTTCTGCAGCGGCAGCAGCGGCGGCAGCCTCCTCTCTGTTGTGGAATTCCTCTCGTTTTTCCTTTCTCCACTTAACAGCTTTCTTGACTTGCTTGTTGGTGAGTCGTGCGAGAGTTTCCTTAACCTGTTTCTGAACGTCTTCAGCGCTCACTTCCTGACGCTGCGGCTGACGATTGCGTTCGCTTTTCTTATTGCGCTTCGCTTCGTGGTTCTGTCCTCCTTGCTGGTTGCCTCCTTTGCCCTGTTTTTCGGGGCGTTGGTTGGTGCCGTGAGCTGCAGCTTTGTCGATATCCACCTTTTCCTTGCCTATGCGGTTGCGGCGTTTACGGTCGCCTCTTTCACTGCCTTGTGCGCCGGCTGCGGCCTGGGCTTCGCGTTTACGTTCGCTTCTGCTCTTCTTTTTGGGACGGGTGTTCTGGTTAAGGGTATCGAGGTCGATGGTGCCGAGCACTTTAATTTTTGGAGCTTCGGCATTTACCTTGAGCCGGAATACTCCGTTGGTCTCTGTGCCTTCAAGTTCAGGTTTCTTTTTTTCTACGTGTTGTTTCTTTTCCTGGCTCTTTTCAGGTTTAGGTTGCTGGTCATTGACCGGTTTCGCCGGCTGTTTCTGTTCCGGCTTAGGGGCATTGGCTTTAACATCAGGCTTGACTTGAGGTCTTGCTTCCTGTTTTTTCTCCACAACAGGCTCCTGTTTCTGAACTGGTTTTACCTCAGGCTTCTGAACCGGCTTTGGTTCCGGTTTGGGTTCAGTCTTGTGCTGAGGCTTTGTGTCAGATTCTTTTGCAACCGGCTTTTCAGCAGCTTTTTCAATAGGCTTGCCGGTCTGAAGATCGATTTGCCCAAGAATCTTAGGACCTGCAACTTTGCGGGCCTCAGCAGCTTTCTCACGTTCCTGACGAGCACTTTTCTTGTCTTCCCTGCGCTGTGTAGCCTGGTCGGTTGCCTGGACTTTCGCATTCTTGTCTGTGCTGAAGGCTCGCGTCAGAATCTCTATGGCGTCATCGTCAATCCTTATATTAGGATCGTCGGCCACATCTATATTGTGTTTGCGAAGAAGCTCAGCGGCAGTTCCGATGCCTACATTGAGGTCTTTCGCTATTTTACTTAGTTTTGTTCGCATTCGCTCTCTATTATGTAAATGCCTGTTGTCTCAATCAAATCAGGCAATGAGAATAAAAAAATTATAAGTCTGTTATTATTGGTGGATTGGGGGCATTATTCTTCAAATTCAGCACGAAGCACCTCCATCACGTGTTCAAGAGTCTCATCTTCAAGGTCGGCCTGAGCGAGTGTAGCTTCAGAAGCATTCAGCACAGCTTTTGCGGTTCCGAGTCCAAGGTCTTTCAGCGTTTCGATCACCCAGTCGTCGATTTCATCGCGGAATTCATCAAGATAAATGTCTTCCTCTCCTTCTTGGATATCACGGTAAACGTCGATAGAATAGCCGGTGATCATGGTTGCAAGGCGTATATTTAGACCTTCCTTGCCAATTGCAAGCGACACTTCGTCGGGGTGAAGGAACACTTCTGCTTTCTTTTCATCCTCGTTGATCCTGATAGAGCTTATCTTGGCAGGGGAAAGCGCGCGCTGGATAAAGAGAGAAGGATTTGCTGTATAGTTGAGCACGTCGATATTCTCGTTGCGCAGTTCACGTACAATTCCGTGGATTCGACTTCCCTTGATACCGACACATGCTCCAACAGGATCAATGCGGTCGTCATAGCTTTCAACTGCAATCTTGGCTCGTTTGCCGGGAACACGTGCCACTTTCTTGATGGTGATTAGGCCGTCGTGCACTTCAGGCACCTCCTGCTCGAAGAGGCGGCGAAGGAAGCGCTCGTCGGTGCGGCTTACGATCACCTTCGGATTGTTGTTGGGATTGTCCACTTTTTTCACTACAGCCCTCACGATGTCGCCCTTGTGGAAGAAATCGCCGGGAATCTGCTCTTCCTTAGGCATGATAAGTTCGTTCTGGTCTTCATCGATCAGGAGCATCTCCTTTTTCCAAATCTGGTGAACTTCGCCCGATACAACCTCACCCTCGAGTTCCTTGAATTTGGAATAGATGGCATCTTTTTGGAGGTCAAGGATCTTAGACTGAAGTGTCTGACGCAGATTTAGGATCGCACGGCGTCCGAATTTCTCGAAATAGATTCTTTTTGTGACGTCTTCGCCAATCTCACACTCAGGGTCGATCTCGCGTGCGGCTGTCAACCCTATCTGAGTTACATCGTCGGTCACAGCATCGTCTGCAACCACCTCGAGGTTCTGGTAGATTTCACAGTCTCCTTTGTCGGGGTTCATGATGACGTCGAAATTCTCATCGGTGCCAAACATTTTGGTGAGTACATTTCGGAATGATTCCTCAAGGACGCTGATCATCGTTGTCTTGTCGATGTTCTTGTGCTCCTTAAACTCTGCAAATTGGTCAACCATATTGTTGACCGGTTCTACTTTTTTAGCCATTATGTTGTGTTTTTATTATATTTTCAAGTATGTTCTGAATTACGGTTGACCATCTTAAGGTCAAATATAAAAATAGCCTGAAGAAGCCAATTGGCCTCTCCGGGTACCGGCTTGTGCCCAAATCTGTCACGAGGCTACGTGCCGGTCGGGATATGCAAGGAATTTCAAGCAATATTCCAAAAGAACAGAGGAAACGCAAGCGTCCCCTCTGGAATTCAGTGCAAAGATACAAAAAAAAATGCAAATAACGGTGTCAGAGAGTATGAATGTAGGGTTGCGAGATTCTTAATTAACAAAAATTAATAAATTTTAAATAAAAATAGTAATATTTATCGAATAATGATTAAAAAAAAGAATATAGTGTAATATTTACGCAAAATATTTGTATGATTGAAGAACTTTTTTTAATTTTGCATGGTTATTATGACGCAAGATGTGCATTCTAAAGATGATTTTTGAATTATGAGTGAAATAAAGGAATACTGCTATAGATATCCCCACCCGGCGGTCACAACAGACTGCGTGATTTTTGGCTTTGATGGTACCGCACTGAAAATACTGCTTGTAGAACGCGGGATAGAGCCATATAAAGGAAAATGGGCTTTGCCAGGTGGTTTTATAAATCCGGATGAGGATGCAGAGGCGGGGGCTTTACGTGAGCTGAGAGAAGAAACCGGAATATCATCTGCCTATATGGAGCAGTTTCATACCTATTCCACCCCGGACCGTGATCCACGAGAGAGAGTGATTACGATTGCCTACCTTGCGCTTGTGAAACTTCAGGATGTAAAAGGAGGGGATGATGCTGCAGATGCCAGATGGTTTCCGGTGAACGATACACCCGGTCTGGCATTTGACCACGATCTGATCTTGCGCGATGCTCTTTGTCGGCTAAGGGAAAGAATTCATTTTCATCCCATCGGGTACGACCTTTTGCCTGAGAAATTCACTCTCAAGGAATTGCAGACGCTTTATGAGGCTGTGCTCGAGGTGCATTTCGACCGTCGTAACTTTGCAAAGAAAATGATGCATCTCGAGATACTCACTCAACTTAACGAGACAGTTTGGCCTACCCCAAAGCGGGAGGCACGGCTCTACAGCTTTAATCTAACTAAGTATAATGAATTGAAGCGTAGAGGTTTCAGATTGGAATTCTGAGTAGGATATTAATCTGAGTTATATATGGCATCCTGTTTCATATTTTTGAGACGGGTGCCATATTTTCTATAGATTATAAAATCGAGGGTTTATTTAAAGCCCTTTTCGGTATGATACCAAAGATGTTGATAGGCTGTGTCAAAGAAATTTTGACATGGCCTATCATGTTTTGTAATTTTAAGCATGCAGAAAGTTAGAGGGACGGTGACGTATCACTATATTTTGGATTGGGGAAACAATTTAATTAAATCGCTAAATGTCACTATAATATAAATAAAGGAATAGAAATTGTGTAAAAATTACACAAAAAAACTGTAGAGAGGTAAAACTTTTTTGTAATTAGCGGTGTTATATTTACACAAGATGAATATTGGATTTTTCAATTAATGTAATTTAAGTTTCATTAGCTCAACTTAATGGTTATGAATTAATGAATTATCATGGGGATGAGGATTGATTAAATAACTTCTAATTAATTTGATGTAGAGGAAAGTTTACTTTTTCTAAGTTTTGGTATCAGTAAGTACATTTCAAATATTAAAAACATGGGAATATTAATTTTTACAGTGATTGTTTTGGTTGGCATTGTTGCCTCATTAGTTTCCAGAAACAGTAGAGAGATGGATACAAAAGAAAATAGTAATCAAAAAGCAGAATGTATGAAAGAAAATATTAAGGAAGAGTCTGAAATGAATGAAAGACGCGAAGAAGAAAAGGAGGGAAAAAATATTGATACAAGAGACTTGATGGCTGAGACCCTCATATCATTAGGATGCCAGCCTGAAAAACTTGAAGAAGACTCCCTTGTGGTTAAATATCAAGGAGAGAACTTTCTCATGAAGTTTGGCGGTAAGTTTGCTCAGATATGGGATCTTAAGTGGAGCGGTATAGAAGTTAATGACCCGGATCTTCCAAAAGTGCGTGAGGCTGTTAACATTGCAAACTTCAGCTTTGGTCCTACGGTTGTTATGACAGCCCCTGATGAGGATGGTATTATTGGTTTGCACAGTCGCAGGGAAGTGATGCTGCATCCTGAATATCCGGATAATGCCGGTTATGTCAAAAGTGTGCTTGAATCATTCTTTGACATGAAGCAGGAAGTGAAGGGCCGATTCCAACAGTTGACTGTGGAGCAGGCAGAGAGCCAGAAGAAGCGTCGTCCGGTTGGCTTTGCAACCGACGTTTCGGAAGGTTGATGAAATAAAATTTAAGGAACGAGTTTACTTTTTACTTGCTTTTGGTATATACATTTGTAACCAGATTAAATAACATAAAAATTACTGACAATTATGAATTTTTTTGATCTATTCAAGAAGCAGCAGAAATTAGAGAATCACTCATCATCCTCTGCAACCGAATCATCCTCTGCAACCGACCAAACCGAAGAACCCGTGAAGAATAATCAGGCTGAGCAGGCAAATGAAGCTACGAAAGAACCGGCAAAGGAGGGTTCGCAAAAGGTTTTCAATCTCATCATCCTTGATGAAAGCGGTTCCATGCAGTCGATCTACCGTCCGGCATTATCAGGAGTGAACGAGACACTGCAGACAATCCGGGAATCAGACAAGGAGCATCAGGATCAGTCACACTTCGTTTCTCTGATAACATTTGACACCGGTCACTATAAAGAAATCTACAAATGCACACCGGCCGCTTCGGCAGTCGACATAACAGAAGATGATTATGCACCATGCGGAGGGACGCCGCTTTACGATGCAATGGGGCGTGCAATCAACGACCTTCGCACTAAAGTGAGTGAAAACGATGTTGTGCTTGTGACGGTCATCACCGATGGATATGAGAATGCATCTCGGGAATACATAGACAAGGCAATCAAGAGCCTTGTGGAGGAAATGAGAGGCAAGGGGTGGGTCTTCACCTATATAGGAGCCAACCAGGATGTTGAGGCAGTGGCAGAGTCGATGTCGATCAACAATCGCATGGCATTCTCTGCTGATGAGTCTGGAACGAAGGCCATGTTTGAAAAGGAACTCAAGAGCCGCAAGAGATTTTTCTCCAGGATACAATGTGACCGAAAATCCACAGATATCTCTGAAGACTATTTCATATAAGCAGACCCCTTAAAAATCCTCCAATAAAATGATCAAGAGAATATTCGGCATAGTGGCGAAAGCCTTGCTATGGATTGCACGTAAATGTGGAATGACATATAATGAGGTCAACATCATAGTTTATTATCTGATAATTCCATTATCCTGGACAATAATGTTTGACTTATGGCTTGGACACCCGGTGTTGACTTTTGCCTTGATATTTATATGGATCGGGATATTCATTGCCACACGCCACACTTTCAAGGAGTGGTGTGACTGGGCCTTTAAGGATTCTGTCGATTTCCTTAACTGGTTTAACCGTTGGGGTGGCAATTATATTCTCAATTCGGTAATAATATGTGTCATTATTCCTTTGCTCATCTATGGCGGATTAGTATATTTGCTCATTAAATAACTATATAAAGTTTGAAAATATCCGCAATTATTTAACCACTAACTTCCGGGAAGCCTCTGCCTTTTATGGTTGGGGCTTCCTCCTCATTATAGTTTCATCGATTCATCGAAAGCTTCGCCAGTTGCTTGATAGGAGATGGATTAGCTTCGTTCGTACCGGAGAAATCAAAATTTGCAGAGAATTTATACAAATTATGAATTTGGAATGGATTAGCCTAATAAGCCCAATAAGTTCGGGAATAGGGTATATATAAATAGGGGAAGTGCATGCCGGGACGGGATAATCCGGGCATACGCTTCCCCTGGCCAATATCAGGCCGTTGTCCATGACACCGAAGATGGACATGGAGAGGATAGAGCCGCGGATGCGGTTCGTGCCGCGGCTGTCAGAGTCGATCCTCGTTCCGGTGCGGGCGGCGAGTAGCGCCGTAGAAGTCAGATGTCAGAGTTCAGAGGGCTTCGCGACACGGCTCAAATATCGCGCGGAGGAGCAGAGGACTCGCGGAGACTTTGCTTCTCCAACACCACTTGGAAGCAGAGGGCACGGAGTTTCGCTTGCTTCGCTCGCGACGAGATAGAGGGAGACGCTGTAAGCATCCGGCTGAAAAATGAAGACTGGACTACACCGCGGGATCCCATCTCCCGGTCTGCTTCGCCATAGGACAGAGTTAGCTTCGCTCAAGCTAAAGCAAGTCAGATGTCAGAGGGTTCGCGGCTCTGGATGGCGGATGCACCAGGGTGCATCCCTACATCTGTTCTGATGACTGGCTGCGGCAGACTATACTGGATCCGGCACGTGAAGGGCAACGTTTGGGCCTCAAGGTCACGTGAGGAACATGTCCGCCAGCGCTTCCTGCCAGCCATGAGATTGACTGTGGGGGGACAGCGACGAGCTTCGTTGCCTGTTTTCCGTTTTCCGTAGCTATGCGTCGCGGTGTGTCTCCATCACACAGAGGGGAGGAGGTGACGAGGTTGACGGTAGCGGAGACCTGCTTGGGTCGGTTACTTAGGAGGGTTCCCTTGATCCAATGATCAATTATCAATGATTAATGATCAATTATTATTTGCCAATTATCAATGATTAATGATCAATTATTATTTGCCAATTATCAATGATTAATGATCAATTATTATTTGCCAATTATCAATGATAAATTTGTCGTTGTCAGCGTTGTCGTTGTCAACGATGACTCGGAAGAATGACATTAGGGCTCTTATTCGCCTGGAAGCTTGTGTACTGTCATGGCCATACTCGCAAAGATGGTTTAGCGATCGGCGCTGGTTTCGGTTTCCGTTGGCAAAATTACAATGGATTATGGGGATCCATGCCTTATCCTACGAAAAATAATTTTGAATTTTGGATTTTGGGCGAAGCGGTGGCGGTGGGGATTTAATTAATGATGAATGATTAATGATCAATGATCAATTTATTGGGAGAGACGATAGAGGGAGGGATTTAATTAATGATGAATGATGAATGATTAATGAAGAATGATTAATTATCAATGATAAAGTTATTTGGGGGAGATGCATGCTGACTTCGGACTTTCGTCCTCAACACAGTGATGCTTTTGGGGGCAAAGATATGGGAAAATGGTCAAGTGGCCGGGGCGCCTCCCCATTCAAAAATTGTCGGCTCACCCAAAGGAAAGCCCTGACATACTGTCGGGACAAAATAGTGAAATTACTTGTGGGCAGTCTCAATGATAGGAAAAACATCCCTGAGAATATTTTTTTAAGAAATTCTGTTTACATTTCCATTGCTTTTGGTATATTGTTTTGAAGGCAGAAGTCAAACTTCTTCTAAAACTGGCTAACTGCTCATCCAATCAGCATAAAAATGAAAAAAATATGAAATACGGATAAAAAAATTTTAAGAAAAATGATAGAAAATAGTTGAATATTCAAAAATATTAATTAACTTTGCGTTATAGTATCTGCACGCAGAAGTCTGATGAAGCTTAAGGATAAAAATCTGGCGGCTGAAGGGGTGAGCGGGGGGTATTGTAGACATATTCTAATAGAGCGTCTTTGTGCGCTTTGTTCTTGACATACATAAACTTGGCGGTTTATTATCGGGTCAAAGAGCAGAGTCAACAAGGTCGCTCACGGTTGGTAATATATAACCATTGCCTAATAATAAGGTGGTTTTACTATATACCTACACGTGGGCTTCTGCGTTGAACCTTGATAATATTTGTTACTATATTGATATTCAGTG
>CAYQXG010000091.1:0-11115 GCA_964421525.1 uncultured Sangeribacter sp.
CTTCTACTGTCGGATTACCGCGTGAGTCAAGAATCTCACGACCTTTGATGTCTGCAATTTTCATATCTTTATGAAAAAATTAATTATGTAAGGGTTATACTTATTTTCAATCCGCAAAGGTAGCAATTTTTTTCGACATAATAAAAGATTTTTTGTTAAAAAAGTTTTCATGGTTCAATCATCGGGAGAAAGAAATAAGTTTTCAATTTTTTGATGTCAGATTTCAGATTATTATTGTTTTAATGATATGGACGGAAATTCTGCTCTTCTCTCTGGAAGCCAACTTGCCGAGATGGCTATCGCTGCATTGCCATTCAATCCTCTTGAAGGGCAAGCGATCGCCCTATATAAAATGGCGGAATATGTTGTTGCAGGCATGTGGCGAGATGTGTTTGTGCTGAATGGTTATGCCGGTACCGGAAAGACAAGTGTTATTGCTGCACTTATAAAGGCTCTCTCTCATTGCAGAATAAAAACTGTGGTGCTCGCACCGACAGGAAGGGCTGCGAAAGTTGCAGGAAGTATGGCCGGTAAGACTGCATCCACTATCCATCGCCGCATATATCACATGGAGACCACAAGCAACGGAATGACCGTAAGATTGAGTGCAAATCGAGACCAAAATACGGTCTTCATCGTAGACGAGGCTTCTCTGATTACTGACAATAGCAGGGGGAGTCTGCTGCGCGACCTGGTCAGATATGTTTATTCCGGACAAGGTTGCAAGATGATACTTGTCGGCGACACGGCTCAGCTTCCACCAGTCGGCCAGACAGATTCCCCGGCAATGAATCTTGACAGACTTAAGCAAATCGGACTGGCTCCATTCACCCATACTCTCGATGTGCCGGTTCGTCAGGCTGCTGAAAGCGGAATTCTTTATAATGCCACTTTGGTGCGACAAGTACTTGGTAAGATATTGAGCGGAGAAGGTTCTTCGCTCCAACCGGGACAACTTCCTCTTAAACTTGATGGATTTCCAGACATAGTCGCTGTCAGCAGTATGGATCTTGCGGATGAACTCAGCACTTCATGGAGCGTTGTAGGACCGGAAGAAACTCTGATTATAACGAGGAGCAACGGACGTGCCAACCGCTTCAATCAGTCTATACGCAATATGGTGCTATATGCAGAGGAACCATTGCAGCAGGGTGATAGATTGGTAATAGCTAAAAATGACTATTATTGGGGGCGTGTAAATAAAATGAAGACCTTCATTGCAAATGGCGAGACAGTGACGGTGAAATGGGTCGGACGGCCGGAGAAAGTGTTTGGACGTTGGTTTGTCGATACAGAACTGTCTTTGTCTGACGGTCAGGAAATGACTGCGAAGATAATGCTGAGATCCTTGATGTCGGAAGGTCCGGCAATACCCCGTGCAGAAATGGAGCATTTCCTTCAGCTTGTCATTAATGAAGAGGAGGGAACAGGACCAACTGAAAAAATAATGGCTGCAATGGAAAATCCATATTATAATGCCTTGCAGGCGAAATATGCTTATTGTGTCACTTGCCATAAGGCTCAGGGTGGACAATGGAGGCATGTCTACATCGATATGGGTGGTATTCCTGCGGAATCGATGGGAACTGATTTTTATCGCTGGCTCTACACCGCCTTGACACGTGCAACTGAAAAGGTTTTCCTATTGGGAATACGCAACGAAAACTAAATACCCTCCTTACATAGACAAGGAGGGTACTTGATTAAACTTTATTTGAGAAACGATTAAAAGTCACTTCGCTATGCGAAGCGCAAAACCTCCTCCCGATGCAAGGTGGATATCCTTGCGGGTTTCCGGATGTGCATTGAATTTTTCCACCTTGTAGTCACGCGCCTGTTTGTCGGCATTTGCTCCGTCGCTGAAAAGCGTCACTTCATAAGCTTTTCCTGCCGGCAGGAATGACATGTCGAGAGTATAATCTCTCGGTGTCCAATCTGTCTGTCCGGCAATGTACCAAGCATCGGGAGTTTCACGAAGTGTCACAATATATTCTCCCATTTTCCCATCAATGATACGTGTTGACCCGAAGACTGAAGGAATTGATGTGATGAAATCAGTACATTCCTGATTTTCGATGTAATTTGAAGGACTATCTGCAAGCATTGAGAACGGGGAATCATGGATAATGTAGTTTGCAATCTGATGGCAACGAGTTCCTTGACTCATAGGTGAGGAGTATATTGCTTTCCAATCTCCCTTAGATGCGTTGAGCATGGCTCCAGGAGTAAAATCAACCGGTCCTGTCATCATACGGATGTAGGGAAATGTCACGTCATATTTAGGCATATCAACCGATGGGTCGCTCCATTTCATTTCCTCCATGCCAAATACACTTTCGTAGTTGACGATATTAGGATATGTACGGTTGAGTCCGGTCGGTGTATAGAAGCCGTGAAGGTCGAGCATTAGGTTATTACGGGCTGCGGCATCGGCAATGCGGTAAGTCATCTCTGCTGCAGTCTGGTCGTTACGGTCAAGGAAATCCACTTTCAATCCCTTGATACCCATTTCAGCATATTTCTTGCAGGCTTCCTCTAATTGGGAGTCGAGAACATTGAAGACAGTCCATAGCCATAGGCCAACACCTTTCTTGTTGGCATAGTCAATGAGCATGGGAAGATCAATTTCAGGAATCGTGTTAAGCATGTCGCCGCTCGATGGGACATACCATCCTTCATCAAGCACCACATATTCAATACCGTTTTCAGCTGCGAAGTCGATGAAATATTTATAGGTTTCATTGTTTATCCCGGCTTTGAACGGTACGTTGCGCAGCCCCCAGTCGTTCCACCATTCCCATGCTGACTTACCGGGTTTGATCCAAGAGGTGTCTGCCACACGCGAAGGGGATGCAAGTGTATAGACGAGGTTATTAACCGGCATCTGGCGGTCGTCTGTAGTGACTGCGAGAATACGCCATGGGAAATCCATCTTTCCAGGTGTTTTGGCGATGAAGGTTTCAGTCTCAGTGACGTATTCTTGTTTTCTTCGTGGGTAATAGTCTGTTTTTGAGGGATATGGCGCAAATTTTGCGGAAAGAGTGTTTGTTGAGGAATCAGCAGTTATAAACATACCCGGATATGCTTCTACATCACTTTCCATAAGTGAAAGTTTCAGCCCGTTGCCGAAGTCTGCAACAACCGGTAGAAACGCTTCCAATGAAGATGCAGATGATGCAGGAGTTACACTATAGAAATTCTGGAATGCCATCGCCATCGGATTGGTCTTGTTGGTGGAATGTGCCCAATATAGTGTTGGGTCTCCGGCAAGGCGATAATCCGCAGTTTCTGAGATGATAATCTGATCCTTCTTGCTGTTGGTGGAAAATCTGTAGGCCACTCCGTCGTCAAAGAGCCGGAATGTCACTGACTGTCCGTTTGACAACCGCACGTTCAATTCGTTCCACTCCGCATCAAACACCGGTGTATGATGGAATCGAGCGGAAATATGTTCAGTAAGACCTTTCTTATACGAGGAATTTTTAATTTTTACATTAGATTTTCCCTCTTCAGTAACAAGACCTATATCGGAAGGAAGTAGCAGTTGGCTATTTTCATGGTTTAGGCTAATCTTTAGCCCGGAAGCATCGTCTACTCTCAGTGCTATTTGTCCCGATGGGGAAGAGGCATCAATTGTTTTTGCTGTTACAGACGCAGATGATCCTCCGAATAGAAGAATCATCAGTGCCGGCACGATAAATACTGATCTTTTCATAGTGGATTATGATGTTATATTAGCTTTAATGTCAATACGTGGCAATCATGTAAATATTGAGCTTTCACTTTGCAAAGATATAATTTTCTAATCAAACAGCGATAAAAAAATGTAAAAACTTATAGAAAATAATCTCTCTGATACTGTTGCATAGCTAATCAAGATTCAATATGCGAATTTTTTATTAATTTTGTAGTCAGAAAACAAAGAAATTGAAAATATGAAGACTGTATTGAAGATGATTTTGGGGCTGCTGATTGGAGTTTTAGCTGGCCTTATACTTGGAGGCGGTGCCGCTGTACTATTCACAGACACAACGATACCGGAGTTTTTCGAGAAGTTAAGAGGTATGGCCGGTGTGGAAGCATTGCTTGCGGCATCTGTCGGAATAGGTGCATTTTTATTATCTCTTCTGATTCTCATCCCTGCCCACGAGGCGGGCCATCTTGTCTGTGGATTGCTAAATGGATATAAGTTTGTATCGTTCCGCATTTTCAATCTGACATTTATCAAAATTGATGGAAAAATCCGTATCAAGAAGTTTTCTGTGGCCGGCACCGGAGGGCAGTGCCTTCTAACGCCCCCAGAACTGCCGGTTGAAGAAATTCCTACTGTATTGTATAATGCAGGGGGAGTTTTGGCAAATATTCTTCTTCTTATTGTTGTGTTACCTCTGTTTTTCCTCGACCTCCATCCATTGCTGAAGGAAGCGTTGGTGATTTATTGCTTCATAGATGCCTTTATGATTCTGACAAACGGTATTCCTATGAAACTTGGCGGTATCTCAAACGACGGGTACAATATCCTGTATCTGCGCAACCAATCAAAGAGCAAACGGAGCCTGATGATACAGCTCCGATCAAATGCCATGATTCAGGAAGGTGTGCGTCCCAAGGACATGCCCGACGAGTGGTTTGTACCGGATTCCGAAATTAATTATAAGAATCCTATGGAAGTGGCTGTGCCGCTGATGCATGCATCAAGAACTATCGATGAAATGGAATGGGAGAAAGCATATAAGGAAATAGAGAAATTATATGAGCATAAGGACGAAATAATGACTCTTTACGTAAATGAGATTGCTTGCGAGCTCCTGTTTTGTGCTTTAGTGACAGGAAGAATTGAAAGAGCAAACGAGATTCTCGATGCCAAACTTAAAAAATACATTGAGTCATACAGCAAGGTAATGTCTTCTAAAATGCGCATATTGTGTGCCATGGCATTATATCTCGACAATGACCGCGAAAAAGCAGAGAAGATATATAAGTCGCTTAAGGAGGCTCAACCAAACTATCTTCTTCAGGGGGAGGTGAAAAGTGATCTTGCAATTATGCAAAGTATTCTCAACGAAAGTTGACCCTATATTCGTGTTCACCTAATTAAAAATAAAAATAATAAAAATAATATGATAAGACAAGTCGAATTTCGGTTACCGGCTAAGTCAAGAGGTAATCATCTGATTACGGGGGAAATTATTAGAAGACTTCCAGCTCCTCTTCCTGAAACCGGACTGCTAAATATATTTGTGAAGCATACTTCTTGTGGATTGACAATAAACGAGAATGCTGATCCCGACGTGCGTCATGATATGGATAGCATACTCGATAAGATTGTGCCCGAAAACCAGCCGTACTATTATCACACTATGGAGGGAGCTGATGATATGCCTGCACATGCCAAATCCTCACTTGTAGGAGTCTCCCTTACTATTCCTATCTCTAATGGGCGCCTTAATCTCGGCACATGGCAAGGTATTTACTTATGCGAGTTTCGGGATTATGGAGGCGAGCGCACACTGGTTCTAACTATCTTCACTTAGTTGCATATTCGGAACCCGATTCTGCAGCAATGTCGACTTCGGGATTGACGATTTCAAAATAAGCTGACTTGCGGACATTTCCTGTTATGGCATTATAGAGATTTTTCAATGTATCTTCTCTTTTAGCTTTTGTTTTCACTTCGCATTCCCAAATACGAATCACTTTCCATCCGGCAAGTTCCAGATCAACAGTGTTTACATAGTCGCGGGCAATGTTCCGTGCTATCTTCGCTCGCCAAAAGTCAACATTGGATTTTGGCATTTTATAATATTTGCAATTTTTGTGTGCATGCCAGAAACACCCGTCGATGAATATAACAGTCTTATATTTCTTAAGAACAATGTCGGGGGAGCCAGGAAGACGTTTTACATTTACACGATAGCGAAGGCCACGGGAGAAAAGATATTTTCTAACCATCAACTCCGGTTTTGTATCTTTTCCCTTGATTGCCGCCATGCAGCGATGTCTCTGCTCGGATGTCATTAAGTCTGTCATATTTTTCTGAAGTACTTAGCTACTTTAGAATAACATAATAATTCAGATTGCTGTTTTGATCGAGTTGTATTCTTTTCGGAAATTTTTATGGAAAAAGATAAAATAAATTCAAAATTATTTTGAATTTTGAATTTTTATTTATAATTTTGCATTGTCTAAAGGAAATTATATGAATAATTGCATAAATACTCGTTATTGGTGGCGCATCGGTGAACTTCTCCGGTGGAATTGACCATGTAGGTCATCATAACGCTGCTTATACATTTCGAACTATATGCAACGACAATCATAAAGCCATCGGAAAATCATTCCGGTGGCTTTAACATTTAATTATTCTGCAAATTAAATACAAGATATATGGATAAAAAGATAATCGATCCATTCCTACCTGTGGATGAGGATGGATATTATGGACGGTTCGGCGGTGCGTATGTGCCTGAAATTCTGCATGCAAATGTTGAGAATCTGAGAAATGCCTTTGAAAAATATGCCGATGATCCTGATTTTTTGGCAGAGTATGAACAACTGCTGGCAGATTATGTAGGTCGCCCCACACCTTTATATCACGCCAAACGGTTGTCTGAACATTTCGGAACAACCATATACCTTAAGCGAGAGGATCTATGCCATACAGGAGCCCATAAGATCAATAATGCAATCGGGAGTGTGCTACTTGCGCAAAGAATGGGCAAGACCAGGATTATAGCTGAGACAGGAGCCGGACAACATGGAGTGGCTGTAGCAACTGTTTGTGCTTTGTTAGGTTTGGAATGTGTGATTTATATGGGGGCAACTGATGTGGAACGTCAGAAACCGAATGTAGAGCGAATAAAGATGCTTGGGGCGCAAGTGGTGCCTGTTACATCCGGTAACATGACACTTAAGGATGCCACCAACGAGGCAATTCGCGATTGGTGTTGCAATCCGCAAGATACTTTTTATGTCATTGGAAGCACTGTCGGACCACATCCTTATCCTCAGATGGTTGCGCGTTTTCAATCAGTCATCAGCAAGGAAATCCGAAAGCAACTTAAGGAGCAGACGGGTAAGGAACTTCCGGATTATGTTGTCGCCTGCATAGGTGGAGGTAGCAACGCGGCAGGGGCATTTTATCATTTTATAAAGGAACCTGAAGTAAAACTCATAGCAGCCGAAGCTGCCGGTCTTGGAGTTGATACAGGGGAGTCTGCTGCTACGATAAAACTCGGACGAGAAGGCATCATACATGGTTCGCGCACTCTTGTAATGCAGACTGACGATGGTCAGATCACCGAACCATATTCTATCTCAGCTGGTCTTGACTATCCAGGTGTTGGCCCGCTCCATGCCTACCTTGCAGAGTCCGGTCGTTCAGAGGTATTGTCTGTCACCGACAATGAGGCATTGGAAGCCGCTTATCTTCTGACACGTATAGAGGGTATTATCCCTGCACTCGAGTCTGCGCATGCACTGGCAGTGCTTGGGCAGAAAAAGTTTGGCAAGGATGATATAGTGGTGATAAACGTATCCGGTCGTGGCGACAAGGATATGCATACCTATCTTGCCCATCAGGCATAGATGTCTGATGTTACGCTTTCAGTTTAGGGATGTACATGTGCATCAGCTGAAACGTTGCTCATCGAGCTGAAAATTGTGTTATATCTCCATAAAAGATAAGCCTCGTAGAGGCGGCTTTTGATATATAAATTCAAATTTCCCAATTCAAAATGAAACTTCATCAAAATATAACCACAATCTCTGCAGACCTTGAGACGCCTGTAGGCCTTTATCTTAAGATTCGTGATCTCTATCCAAGCTCTGCTCTTCTTGAGAGTTCGGACTATCATACAACACAAAACTCGATTTCGTTGATAGGAGTTGATCCTATCGGTTCTTTTACCGTTTTGAATGAGGAGATAATATGTCGTTTCCCGGGCGAAAAACAGATTAGCAGTCCGGCTAAGAATGTGACTGATGCTCTTCGTGATTATCTACGCTCTTTTTCAACTGATCTTGAAGATAACAAGCTGTTCAACGGGTTGTTGGGATTCACTGCCTATGATGCTGTGCGCTATTTTGAACCTTCCGTTCCCATCCAACCCAAAGACAAGGCTTTTGCAGACATCCCTGACATGCAGTATCTTCTTTATCGTTTCATTATTCAGGTGAATCATTTCCGCAATGAAATGACTATCATTGAGAATATTCCGGAAGGCGACGAGAGCCATACCGATCAACTGCTATCTACAATCCGCAATAATAATATAGCAGTCTATCCATTTAAAGCTTCAGATGATATTGAATCTCCAGTGACCGACAAAGAATATGAAGCTATGGTGGAGCGCGGTATAGCTCATGCGCGTAGGGGAGATGTGTTCCAGATTGTGCTTGCGCGTCGTTTCTCGCAAGGCTTCACCGGCGATGAATTCAATGTATATCGTGCACTCCGTTCAGTAAATCCATCCCCCTATCTTTTTTTCTTTGATTTTGGAAGTTTCAAGGTTTTTGGATCCTCTCCCGAGACTCATCTCCGTGTCACAGGTGACCACGTAGCTTATATTGATCCGATAGCCGGTACCTTCCGTCGCACAGGTGACGACCGCAAAGATCATGAACTTGCTGAAAAGCTGCTTGCAGACCCTAAAGAAAATGCCGAACACATCATGCTTGTTGATTTGGCACGCAACGACCTAAGTCGTAGCGGTGGAAAAGTTGAAGTGGAATATCTAAAGCAGATTCAGTTCTATTCACATGTTATCCACATGGTGAGCAGGGTAAAAGCATTGCTTCCAGAAAACGCAGATGTCTATAGACTTTTCGCTGCAACCTTTCCGGCCGGCACACTTAGTGGAGCTCCAAAAGTCAGGGCTATGCAGCTTATCAATGAGATAGAACCGGTAAGCCGTATGACTTACGGGGGCTGTATAGGTACATTCGGTTTCGATGGCTCGTTGAACCAGGCAATAACAATTAGAAGTTTCTTAAGTAAGGATAACCGTCTATATTCTCAGGCAGGAGCCGGCATCGTTGCTCGTTCAAATCCACATAGCGAACTTCTTGAGACAAACAACAAACTTGGAGCTCTTGTAAAGGCAGTAGGCAAAGCCGAGACAATATAGCGTTGAAGCATTAGATGCGTAGCAGAGTTCAATGTATGGGATGCAACATACTGCTTCCTAAATTCAAAATTATTAAAAGAAAGATATGAAACTTCTTATTTTAGATAATTACGATTCGTTCACCTATAATATAGTTCATGCTGTGCGTGAACTTGGAGTGGAACCAACAGTAGTGCGCAACGACAAGATCACACTTCCTGAGATTGAAGAATATGATAAAATAATTATTTCTCCGGGACCCGGAATACCATCGGAAGCCGGAATACTACCGGACTTACTGAAAAAATTTGCAGGTAAGAAACCAATTTTCGGAGTGTGTCTTGGTCATCAGGCTATAGGGGAATGTTTTGGGGCTAAACTCGAGAACCTCGAAGATGTCTATCATGGTGTTCAGACAGAGGCAACTGTTATTGTGCCTGACTATCTTCTTGATGGTATGGGTGAAAAGTTCCCGGTTGGCCGCTATCACTCATGGATTGTGAGTAATGATGGTTTTCCTGACTGTCTTGAAGTGACTTCTCGCGATGCAGATGGAAGAATAATGTCTCTTAGACATAAGGAATATGACATGCGCGGGGTTCAATTTCATCCTGAATCCCTGCTGACTCCAGATGGAATTAAAATAATCTCAAACTTCCTTAATCATTAAGACCCCTACTCAAAATTAAAAACTGTAATGAACAAGATATTATCTAAATTATTCGAACATAAAAGCCTCAGTCGGGAGGAGGCGCGCGACATAATGCTGAATATTGCCGATAGCAAGTACAACGACAACCAGCTTTCGGCTTTCATGACAGTCTATCTGATGCGAAGTATAACTCCGGAGGAACTTACAGGCTTCCGAGACGCCATCTTGCTTCGTCGTGTACCTGTAGATTTTGGAGATGTCAATGCCATAGATATTGTAGGTACAGGTGGTGACGGAAAGAATACTTTCAATATATCCACGGCTTCATGTTTTGTAGTGGCTGGTAGTGGAAGAAAAGTTGTGAAACACGGAAACTATGGAGCAAGTTCCATATCGGGCTCTTCTAACGTTCTTGAGCAACATGGTGTTAAGTTCACTGCCGATCAAGATAAACTACGCTGTTCCCTTGAGGAAAGTGGTGTTTCATTTCTACATGCACCTTTCTTTAGCCCAGCTATGAAGAGTGTTGGTCCGGTGCGCAGGAGTTTGAGAATGCGTACGTTCTTCAATATGCTTGGCCCTCTTGTAAACCCGACTTTACCTAAAAACCAGCTCCTTGGCGTCTACAACCTCAAGCTTATGCGACTTTATCGCTATATAGCTCAAAATGAAGGAATCAACTGCACAATAGTGCATTCTCTCGACGGGTATGATGAAATTTCTCTCACATCTCCATTCAAAGTGGTCAACACTCATTCTGAAAAAGTGTTGGAAGCATCAGACTTAGGTTTGACCGGAGGTAGCCAGAATGATCTTTATGGTGGTGACACAGTGGAAGAGGCAGCTGCAATATTTGATGATGTGCTTTCAAATCGCGCATCAGAGCCTAAAAAGAATTGTGTCATTGCTAATGCTGCCTATGCCATACAGACCCTAAGCCCGGAGTTGTCGATCACTGAAGCAGTTAAAGAAGCAAGGGAATCTCTTGAAAGCGGTGCGGCCCTCGACAGTTTCCGAAAATTCGTAGAGCTCAATAGCTGATTCCAAAATTATTAATTTAGACCCCGTCTCATAAGATTTGAGAGGCCCCGGGGAAGCTGGGTTGGGATGATTTTCGGCATGCAGGCTCGGGAGCATAGCGGGCTATGTGACTGAGCCAAAGGTCGAAAAGCGCCCAAGCCAGCGAGGCTTTGGGTAATTCCCTCTGTAGAATCTCTCCCTTATGAGTTTGGAATTATTATTATAAATTAATATTTGAGTTCAATTTATGTCAATATCTTAAAAAAGTTACCTCAGCCCGTTTTTGGACGGTGCTTTCCGCCAAGTCTCGTCAGTCATGATGCCCGCATCATTCCA
>CAYQXG010000092.1:0-11033 GCA_964421525.1 uncultured Sangeribacter sp.
CCGGGTAAGGGAATCATACTCTTATAGTATTTTTAAATGAAAGAGCCGTGTCTTTCTGCATGTGTATCATTTCAACCCCACAGAATTTTCTTGATCCTTTCTGTTTGAAGCCCGATTTACTGTAGAGTTTTTGAGCGTTTATGTTATCATAGTCAACAATTAGTCCCAATGGTTTTCCATGTACTTTGAATTTCTTTTCAACCTCTTCGATAAGTCTGCCGCCAATGCCATTGCCCCTGTATTCCGGACGGACCATAAGTGTGTCGACATAAATTTCATCCGGACTGGTTTCGTCGTCGAAATCAGATTCCTTCGCATCTGTTCCACACCATTCATTGTAGGCGTTCACAAATGTCTGCCTGAGCTGATGAAGCACAGCACCATCGTAGGCAACAATCACACCCACTCTATTATTTTCTGAATCGAATGCAATCAAAGAATTCTTATAGCTATATTGGCTGAATTCGGAACAGGCCAATTTAGAAAAGAATTCCTTAACAGTACCCGCACCCGGAAGAAATTTATTGGCAAAGTCATCACTTATTTCCGTGCCAACAGCAGTAATGATGCCTTCCGCAATGAATCCGGAATCTTCTTTCTTAGCTTGAGAAATATGAAAATCCATTATATTGAGAATGTTAGGATGACTCTTTGATAGAAATTGAAGAAAGAAGGAGCTACATTAAAATCAAGGGATGCCCGGAGCGACATGAATTTTCTTTGCAAGAAAATAGCTGATACAGAAGTCCTGTTGTAGAGAGAAGCCGCATAATATGGCTCACCTTGGTCGAGAATATAGCTATATCTGCTATATAGGGGAAACAGTTTACCTCCGGCATAGAAAGTATTCTTAAGTTCAAGGAATCGCCATCTGATGTTGAAGTCGACCCAAGCACCAACCGGAGTCTTCCAGTCTCCTTCTCCACGATCACGCGTGAAATCACCTAATAAACCTACTCTAAGAGAACAGGAATCGAGAGCAGAGGGAGTGATCTTTGTGAAATCGACACCAACGTAAGGATTATATAAAATATTGTCGATAACGTGCTGATCCGGATTGTCTGATTTGTCAAGGGCAAGATGATTCATCATAGCTACGCCACCCAAAAGGAATTTACCGTCTGAAAACATTCTTTCACCGGTTGCTATAATATTGAATGCTTCTCTTTGTGTCTGCGTCTGCATACCTCGCCAATCGAGTAATGCTTGGAAATATCCATTTTCATTTTGGTAACCTATCATTGCCCCTCTTATATTTCTCTGGGCGTATTTGACAGAATCATTCCATATATAGTTTGGCAATTCGGCATACAGCTGGTCTCTGCCAAACATGCCCATTGCAAAACGAAGACCCTTCGACTGGTACCGGTAGTAGACAGTAGGGGAGATACGATGACCTTCCCATTCACAACCAATAGGTTGGGTCCAGACGGCGCCTGCAGCAATTCTATGACGACCGTCGTACAGGCTGATTCCGATTTCAGGAGCGAGTTGAGTCTGGAAAAAAGTCTTGGCTGAAGCATATTTAGTGTCACCTTCTCTGTTGTCGAAGACTGCAGACATATAGACGCTCCAATAAAGATCCGGCCTTTGGGCAAAAAGACCGGATACATGTGACAACACAACTAAACAAGCTGCGAAGAATCTTAATAGGTAATGGATATTCATAGTATATCAGGGCGTTTTAAAGAGAGATATATTCTTGGGAGAGTGGTGTTTAGATAGCTGACAATGAGTAAGGCAAGGTAGCCGAACACACTTCCAAAAGCGGCCCCGCATAGAAGATCAGTCGGATAGTGTACACCAACATAAAGACGAGAAAGACTCACAATAATTGCCCATGTAAATATCATTGTTGTAAATTTTCTTGATCTCATAACACATGAGAGAAGAGTGGCAAGCGCAAATGTGTTTGCTGCATGGCAAGATGGCCAGCTATATCCACCGGGTTGAATACCTTTCACAAGGGTAATGTATTGAAATACCGGATTTTCCGGATTGCATGGGCGCAAACGGCCGACAATAGGCCGAATGACACTTGCACAAATTTGATCAGTCATTACAATTGCCAACACAACTGCTATAAGTGAGAGAAATGCGTATTTTGGCCCTAATTTTCTGAATAAAAGGTCAATCAGAAAAAGATAGAATGGTATCCAGATCCATTTTCCTGTGATCAAAGACATTAGTTCATCCATAAAAGGAGTATGAACACCATTGAAAAACAATAATATCTGTTGGTCGAGAGATGTCAGAGTTTCAATCATTTCAAAATCAGGTTGTAAAAAAGTATAAATTTGTAAATTTATCGCAAAGGTAGTCCTTTTTTTCTGATTTTGCAATGTAATTAAGAAAAAAAATCACAAATCTATATAGATTTATGATTTTTTCAGATTTCGGATAGTAACACACAAATTGTATGTTTTATGCCTTTATGTGGAAGAAGCGGTGCACATCCTGATTTGGTCAGAAGTGTGAGGTTCCGTCAAAGCAATGGGTACAAATTTGATCTTTAGGAAGACCTATGGCTTCCACTACATTCTCGAGGGTATTGAACTTGAGGGATGTTAAACCGTAGCGTTCGCGCATCTTTTCAACCATCTTGCAGTAACGGCAACTTCCGGTCTTTGCATATTCCTCAAGATGAGCATTAGGATCTCCTTCAAGTTCCTCGATAATACGTCGAGTGAGAAGTTCCATTTCAGACTTCGAGGAAGTGAAATTGAGATAACGACAACCATAGATGAGTGGAGGGCAGGCAATGCGCATGTGCACTTCTTTTGCACCGCAGTCAAAAAGTACCTTAACGTTATCATTGAGTTGAGTGCCGCGGACAATTGAGTCGTCGCAGAAAAGAGCACGTTTCCCTTTTAACATTGCTTCGTTTGGCACAAGTTTCATCTTCGCAATAAATGAACGCATTGACTGGTCGGATGGAGTGAAACTGCGTGGCCAAGTAGGTGTGTATTTCGATATGCAACGTTGATATGGTGCACCATGTCCGGCGGCATATCCAAGCGCCATGCCTACACCTGAGTCGGGTATACCGGAAACACAATCAATCTCTGTATCCTGATCTTGTTGTCCGAGAGCATAACCGGACTTGAAACGAACATCCTCAACATTGCGGTTTTCATAAGTTGATGTCGGAAACCCGTAGTATACCCACATGAAAGCGCAAATCTGCATCTCCTTATTTGGTTTTCTCAACTGGGCTATGCTATCAGGCTTGAGTTCAACGATCTCACCGGGACCAACATCTCGTAATAGACGATAGTCAAGATTAGGGAAGGATGTAGACTCGCTGCTCACTGCGTAACCGTCTTCTTTTTCACCGATAACAATTGATGTGCGACCGAGCTTGTCACGAGCCACTATCACGGAGTTTTCGGTTAGAATAAGCATTGAGCAAGATCCTTTCACCTTATTGAAAACATTCTCTATACCTTCTACAAAAGTCTTGCCTTCATTAATAAGAAGACCTACAAGTTCAGTCGGGTTAGTGACACCGGAACTTAATTCAGCAAAATGAGCACCTTTTTCAATAAGTTCTTTTTCGAGCTCATCCAAATTGTCAATCTTTGCAACTGTCACAAGTGCGTATCGACCGAGATGGGAGTTGATGGTAATTGGTTGTGGATCGGTGTCGCTGATCACACCAATGCCGATATTACCTTTGTATTTGTGAAGTTCCGACTCGAATTTTGTACGGAAATAGGAACTTTCAAGTGAATGGATCGAACGGCAGAAACGTTTTTCTTCTACATCGTATGTCACCATACCTCCTCGGCGTGTGCCGAGATGTGAATTGTAGTCAACACCATAGAACAGGTCGTTGACACATTTTCGTTTTAAGGCTGCGCCAAAAAAACCTCCCATAAGACTGTCAAGTTTAACTTGTTACCTGTATTTAGAAAAGAATCGGGCAAAGTGCATTAAGTGAGCCGAGCCAGATTTACAATGCAAAATTAATAAAAAGTTGGAAATTTTTATCTATTGGATTAAAAAAAATGTGTATCCAAAGTGAGATTGTGTAGTCTATGTATTCTTTCATGGAATTTCCTTTTGGTGCATGACTAAAGATTAAGACCCCGTCTCATAAGATTTTAGAGCCCCGGGAGCCTAACGCCCCCCATTTTTTATGAGTCGGGGCCTAAATATAGAGAATTATGCGTATAGGTATAAAATAAGGCACCTATCACCTCAGGATAAGTGCCTAAAATTGGGATATATTTGTAAATCAAACAGTTGAAATGCTTTGTATGGTTAGAAGCATAATCCTATACCCAGACGAACTCCGGAATTCTTGCAGGATACCTTGTCGAAGTAGGAATCCTCGTTGCTGTCATCATCAAAATCCAGTCCGCCAAGTTTATAATTTGCAGATCCCCAACGTCCTTCTACAAAAAACGCAAGAGCCTTCCACTGAATCTGGCAGCCAATAGTATAGAACGGAACAAAGGCTGTATTCCATCTTGTATCATCTTCCTCAGATATTATGACGGCAGAGAAAGAAGGTAGAAAATTACCATATAGCTTAGCACGAATTGCCCTGAGATTTCCACTTTCATTCCAGAAGAACGGAGCAAAATTTGCAGAGAGACCAATGCCCATTGCGGCATCTATTTGATGTGAACCAAAATTAGGAACTTCAAAATCAGGAGTCTCCGGAATATCTAATCCTCCAAATGGATTATCGGAGGAGAAATAGCGACTCCAATCCGGATTTGCTTTGTAATTTGTATAAGCAAGATCAAACCAAGAAACCTCAAGACCGAATTTAAGGAATCCTGCAATTGGTTTTGGATGCAACATATAAGTCTTAGTCAGACCTAATGAAAATCCGTAGTTAGGTTTGAATTCTCCAAGATCAGTGCCGTTTGCTGCTTCAGGAGTCCATGTGTTGTTAAGGAATCCAATCTTAAATGTCTTCTGACGGCTCCACATAGACTTCTGTTTGTCCTTTTCTTTTATTGCATTAAGTTCAGCATGAACTTGATTCAACTCAGAACGCAAATCATCTTGCTCTGAAGAATTTTGATTTGCATTAGTCTCCTGGGCGTTAATGTTGATACCAGTGGCTACTAAAGCCGACATAATAAAAAGAAATCTTCGTTTCATAAGAGATTTATTGAGATATAAAATAATAAGTTATTAATCAAAAAATTGAATATTAGAAAGTACATAAAAGTTAAAATATTACGTTTACTTCACTTCTATTGTAGTTTATAATATTATTTGGGACTTCAAAATTACATATTATTTTTCTATTTTCAAGTAGAATTTGACAAATGAGAAAAAAAATTACACAGTTTTTTGTTAATACATCAATTAAAAAAGTAAAATCTATAACCTACAGCAAACCCCGAGCAGAGCCCGGGGTCAAAAAAGTAGTTGATTACTGACTTTCTTTGCTATTTTTTCGATTTGGATGTTTTGAAATTCATCTTTTCGACTATTCTTTCAGCAAGAGCTTTTTTATTGAGGGGATGGATGTCATTCCATTCACCTAAGTCGTAGTTCTCGACAATTTCACAGTTAGGAACCTTGCTGCAAGTCTCTTTCTGCACTTCGCGCATTTCTGCCCATGCAGCTCTGCCTCCTTTGTCGGATTCCGGCAGATAATTTGCAAGCTCAACTACATAGAACGGAAGATTCTTGTCGTTGCGGTCGCTTCTCCATAGATCAATCATTTTTTCGAGCAATGTGCCGTATTCGTTGCGTGTTCCCACATTGCTTTCCCCTTGATACCAGACCACGTTGCCTACGGGATATTTATTGGTTGGTGCAATCATGGAGTTATAGAGCACTGTGGGGGAGTAGCACCAAAATGTGCTACCCGGTGCAGCCGGCATCCGCATTCCTTCCTTATATTTCCAGTTCCCTTCAAGAGATATTTCCTCTCCATTTTCGAAAACGAACTTATAAGGTTTTTCAGGTATGAATTCGCCACGTCCTCCATTAGATACAAGGCGCACTGTAATGGTGTTCTCTCCCGGTTTGAGCAGTCCATCCCTCAGTTTATACTTTCTGGGAGGATAGCAGTATGATATGGTTCCGGCAAATTCCCCATTAACATAGGTGGAGTCAGAATCTACAAGTACTCCAACACGGAGTGTTGCCGGCTGAGAAGCCAATTCGGCAGGAATATTGACTTTTTTCACAAACCAATGACTTCCACCTATGGGATTGTAGCCGTCTGTGGTCCAGCTTCTGTCGTTAAGAATATCGACATTTTTCCAGTTTGATACATCGGTTGATGCAGCTTCCCAATGTTCTTTTCTACCAGGATCTCCTGCCCAAAGTGCAGCGTTCCATCTTCCTTGCTTTTCTCTTTCAGTTGCCGTGACTCTATCGCGGTAGCCGGAGTCCTTGTCAATGGATAATTGAGCCAATTGACGCGGATATGCTGCCAGTGACTTTTCGCTCATCCAAGCTTCAATTGGGGTGCCACCCCAGCTGCAGTTGATGATGCCGACAGGTCGGCCGGTCTTTTTATTCATCTCCATTGCTATGAAATAGCCAAGAGCAGAAAAATTAGTGCTTCTTGAAGGGGTGGTCTTTTCCCACTTTCCACCGTTCAAATCTGTAGAAGGTCCATCGAAGTTTATATCCTTAGGAGCAATAAACTGCCTAATTTTATCATTGCTATAAGATGAAATCAGATCGTGGAACATATCGTCTACACGATAAACATATAGTTCCATGTTGCTTTGACCTGAACATAGCACAACATCTCCACTCAAGACATCTTTCAGTGTCTTGTCTCCAATTTGAATCGTATAGGGTCCACCAGCCTTCAAAGCCGGCAATTTCACTTCCCAGTTGCCGTTGCTATCTGCTTGAACACGAGATTTACGAGCATTATTAATCTTTATGTCGAATTTCTCATTAGGATCAGCAGTTCCCCAAAGTGTAAGTGGTTTTGTCCATTCAACCACCATTCCATCCTGGAGAATCTTGGCTGGTTTTACTTCAGCGTTAGCAAGAAGGGTGGCTGAGAGCGCAGTTACAAAAAATATCTTTTTCATAATCATTGAATAAAATTTTCTATGGTGAATGTCATAGTATGCATCCCTACATTAATATTATAATCATTCTTATTACTTCATGATTGTCATTTGTAACGGTAAAGTTTTACGTGAAGGGCTTTGAAGTCGTCCACACCAATTCTGACGTGGCGTCCTTGGTGTGTTTCATCACCGTTAAGACGACGGACAACATTAAAAGAGCCATCAGGCTTGATGTCTACTTCATCACAACTCAAAATGCCGATACGTTGCTTCCCTTTCCATTGGGCATCCTGTTCTGAGTTTCCGGAGAGTTGAAATCCATCTTCTCCAAGGCTTTTATTGGTAGATTCCTCATCAGTAGCTTCCCATTTAACAACAATTCCCTTCCCTGCAATCAGATATTCATCTTTGCCAAGATTGATTATCATTCCACCGGCGGCGGGCCAGCGGCTACCGTCGGTAGCTCGGCTATCCCATGGAAGAGTGAAGAAATGATTTGATATTGTCTTTACACCATTAGTTTCAACCACCTTGGAATCTTTCAAGCCGTCTTCTTCGAAGAGGAGACCATAGCTATCGTGGGATTTTGCTATCGGAGCAACCTTTTCAAGTAAAGAATAAGCTTCTTTAAGTGCATCAGCTTCTGCCGGTGAAGCGTTCTCGATTGAGAATGGACTAAAACCGATGCCATTATGCTCTCCGACAATATAAAAAGCCTGAACTCCGTTGTCGGTGGAGCGACGAATTTCCGGAATAAACAATGGGTTGTCTTCAATCGCAAACTGATTGAACCACTGCGTAAATGGAGGATCATATAGGTCGGGGGAAATGAAGTCTAAAGAAGGTGCTCCGGATTTCCATATATTAGCAAGACGAGCAATCGGTCCGGCAGACGGGTATTGACCGGGACGACGCCCTCTACTGTCGAGTGCTGCATTCACATATAGTGGAATATGAGGAAGTTTTGCTCTTGCAATTTTAGCAAGATTTTCAACATATTGAGCATAATACCATGCCATAAACATCTCATCAGCATAGTCATTTTCTTCTGCAAGCTCATTCCAAGGAGAACCCGGTTTTACCCTCAACACATTCGCCAAGTTATGAGGTACTCCTTTAGCATAAGCGTCATTTGCTTTTGGAGAGTGATCGCGCGGTGACTCCAGCATGCCTATTTCATTTTCAATCTGGATCATAGAAACCACATTATCATTGTCGTTATTAGCCAGATGATTGATGAGGGTGTCAAAAGCTTTCTTATCAGCATTTAGCACATTGACGTCGAAGGCACTGAGGATTTCAAGCGGTTTGCCTTGCGCAGTCACTGCTCTTGGGAAACGACTTACGTCTTTCTTCACCCATTCAGGTGCATAACAGCTCATTGAGTTTTTCCAAGCGCCAAACCAAAGCAGCACGAGCTTAAGATCGTTCGCCCGGGCAGTCTTTAATGCTTCATCAAGAAGCGTGAAATCATACTCACCTTCCTGTGGCTCCATGAGTTCCCAATAGACAGGCATAAGGACAGTGTTAAGTCCCATTGCCTTAAGTTTTGGGAATATAAACTGTATATCTTCAACCGATGAAGCAGAAGAATTTCCGAGTTCACCACCCAGAATAAAGTAATCAGGCACACGTGGTTTTGAGGCATTAGCTGAAATACCTTGCGACAATAACACGCTGAAAATTAGAATGAATTTCAGAATTCTCATCTTATACTATCAAGAAGTTTTATTGATGGATTGGTATAATTGTCGATTCCTAAATCAACTTTCTTCATATCAATTAGATTGTGCATAGGGAGCGTATTAGGTTGGAGACCACCAATCTCTCCGAAATACTCAAGACATGCATCACGCCACCAAATAGCATCCTTATGCTGAGTAAGAAGGCGAGTGGCAATATCATCATATATTTCGGCATTCATAGATCCTTTAAGTTTACGCCATGAATTGCGCATGTCGGCAACCCCATCTACCCCTGAATCGTAATGACGGTTGAGAGCTTCCCACACAGTTTCTCCTGAGTTGAGTTTATCATTCCAGTTAAGATGGTGGAACCAGAGGAGATATTTTTCCGGACATTTATCAACATCCTCAAGCATTTCCGAAACGGGAGAGGGATATTGGGCAGTCGCACCGCTGCCTGTAGCAACCGTGCGGTCAAAACCAATACCATCTTTATCAGCCTTATGATAATAGCTTGGTAACCAGTCTGCTCTTGCACCAGGAATTGTGCACCAAGGCTGCGGTCCGTAGTGATGACCCCATGCAAAGAGGTGGTGTAGCCCCATAGGCATCATATAATCTACCACATGTTCGCGGCTATCGCACATCATCTTCTTGAATTCCGGCATTTGTTCCGAATCAAGATTAATCCAAGGTGTGATTCCAGCCCATTCCTCAACAATCTCATCTGATTTCAGATTTGGATTCCAAGCCAAGCGTCCAAAAGCATACCAGTTAGCCTGAGCAAGTGGATGCCCTGTGAAATTTTCATTATCACCGATATTGGCGACACCGGCTACACCTTTGATGTTATCGGTAGTTGCTTCATCAAAAAACTCCTCCCACATAGGGGCAAGATAAGCAAGTTGGTTTGCATGACCGAGATATTCCTGAGTAATCTGAAGTTCTGCAATAAGCGGAGTCTTCTTCATTCCGGCGAATAGCGGGCTGTAAGGCTCGCGGGGTTGGAAGTCAACCGGACCGTTCTTGACCTGAACCAAAACATTGGAATCAAATTTTCCATCGAGGGGATAAAACTCGGCATAAGCCTGTTTTGCGCGGTCAGGATCGGAAGGAGAGTAGACAAAAGCGCGCCACATCACGATTCCACCATAAGTTTTGAGAGCCTTAGCCAACATGTTGGCACCTTCTGCATGAGTACGTCCGAAATCGCAAGGTCCCGGTTGACCCTCACTATTTGCCTTCACAAGGAAACCTCCAAAATCCGGAATAATAGAATAGATCTCCTTTGCTTTATCATTCCACCATTTAGCTACATCCTTATTCAAAGGATCTGCGGTTTCGAGACCTCCGATGACACTTGGGGATGCAAAATTGACCGACATGTAGACCTTTATACCGTAAGGACGTAGTATGTCGGCTACTTCAGCCACTCTTTCTATTATTTCACGATTGAGCATATTTGGCGAGGCATTGACATTATTTATCACAGTGCCGTTTATGCCGGCAATCGCGTTTGCGAGGGCATATTTATTATAAAGTTTCTTCTGTTCTTCCGTCAGAGGTTTGTTCCAGTTCCATATACTTTTGCCGGCATATCCCCTTTCGATTGTGCCGTCAAGATTATCCCAATGGTTAAGTACACGCAGGCTGTGGCGCGGAGAGTCGGTGCGGTCATAACAGGATTCGGGTCGATAAAGGGACATTGCACCGTAGAGGAGTCCTTGACCGGATGGGGAAGTGACAGTAACTGTCTTGTTGATACTGTCGACGGATATGTTGTATGCTTCGTTGTTGGAGAAGCCTTGCTTTTTCTCTATAAGATAGAATTTGTTGAAGTAATCGTCGGGAGAGTATTGAGATAGAATTTCAGTTGCCTTTACTGCTGCCGGAGATTTGCCTTTGTATTCTACAGTGCCGGTTGTCGCTTTGGCTTGTGGAAGCCAAAGTTGTGAGTCGTTACGGCTGGCATTGGCTGAGAAGCAGAGTATTGAAGAGAGGACTGCAGCTTTAAATGCACAATTCATAATTCATAATGCATAATAGGTTAGATGAAAGGAAAGGGAAGGCAGGAACCTGCCTTCCCTTTTAATGGATATAGCTTGAAATTAAGCGTACATGTTGATGATTGCCTCGTAAAGCTCTTGCTTGCCTGAAGTCTGAGCCGGCTCGTTAACTTCACGGCCGATTTCTGCGAGCTGTTCAAGAGTGAGCTTGCCTTCCTCGAATTCCTTACCCTTTCCGCTGTCGAATGAAGCATAGCGGTCAGCGAGCATCTTCTTGTAGGGAGACTTCTCAAGAACGTTGGCAGCGCATTCAAGAGCGCGAGCCATAG
>CAYQXG010000093.1:0-10991 GCA_964421525.1 uncultured Sangeribacter sp.
TGCTCCCGAGCCTGCATGCCGAAAATCATCCCAACCCAGCTTCCCCGGGACCTCTAAAATCTTATGAGACGGGGTCTTATATTTCGATAAACCTTTTAAACAAATAACACATGAAAAAATTACTTATTGCGATGTCATTCTTGGCATCTGTGGCCCTCGCTAATGCGCAGCAGGCTCTTTTTGGTGGTCAGCAGGTAGTGTCTCCTGAGATAAACGCTGACAAATCGGTAACTTTCCGTCTTAATGCACCTAACGCAACATTAGTTCAGGTGACCGGCGATTTTCTCCCACCGCAGACTATAGAGACTCCTATGGGAAAATGGGATGCCCCGGGAACAGCCGATCTAAAGAAAAATGAACAGGGAGTATGGGAATTCACCTCTTCCCCGTTGGCTCCGGAACTATATAGCTATGCTTTCGTGGTGGATGGTCTCCGCACTATGGACCCTTCCAACGTGTATATGAACCGCGATGTTGCAACTGTAACCAATATTTTCATTATCGATGGTGACCGCGCAAGTCTTTATGGAGTGAAGGATGTTCCTCACGGCACAGTGTCGCGTATGTGGTATAACAGTCCGACACTTGGCAAAGACCGCCGTGTGACTGTCTATACACCTGCCGGCTATGAGACATCAGGCAAGCGTTACCCTGTGTTCTATCTGCTACATGGCATGGGTGGCGATGAGGAGGCTTGGATGGCACTCGGACGCACATCCCAGATTCTCGATAATCTTATTGCCCAGGGAAAGGCTGAACCGATGATCGTAGTGATGACCAACGGAAACGTTGACCAGGAGGCAGCTCCGGGCGAATCGTCGCTTGGGCTCCAGGCTCCTAACATGAATCTTCCCCGCACAATGGAAGGTTCTTTCGAGACTTCTTTCCCCGATGTAGTGAATTTCATCGACAACACTTTCCGTACAATTCCGGAGAAGAAGGCCCGTGCTATAGCCGGCCTTTCAATGGGGGGATTCCATTCAATGCACATTTCGAAGCAATATCCCGACATGTTCGACTATGTGGGCCTTTTCTCTGCAGCTATCCTTCCGCGTGAAGGCAGCACTTCTCCCATTTATGAAGACCTCGAAGGGAAACTGAAGACCCAGTTCTCAAAGCAACCTGCTCTCTACTACATTGCAATCGGCAACACCGACTTCCTCTATGATGCCAACAACCAATATCGTAAGCTCCTCGACGACAATAAGTATCCCTATGAATACTTCGAGACCGGTGAAGGCCATATCTGGAAAAACTGGCGTATATATCTTTCGGAGTTCGCTCCAAAACTATTTAAAAAATAAAATCTCTCCATCATCATGAAAAATCTGACAATAGCATCATCCGGTTTATTACTATTGGCTATGGTAAGTTGTAACACCACCCCTAAATTGAATGCAGATAACATAGATGAGGTTATCGCTGCCATGACCCTTGAGGAAAAGGCACACCTCATAGTTGGCACTGGCATGGCCGGTGTGTCGGGCGATAGCGCCGTTGTAGGGGAGACCCGCAGCATAGTCCCCGGAGCAGCCGGCACAACCTTCCCGATTGAGCGACTTGGAATCCCGGCAGTTGTGTTGGCTGACGGCCCTGCAGGACTACGGATCGATCCTGCACGTGAGGGAGACTCCGAGACATATTATTGCACTCATTTCCCTATCGGCACGCTTCTTGCCTCAACCTGGGACACCGATCTCGTGGAGGAAGTTGGAAATGCCATCGGTAATGAGGTGCTTGAATATGGTGCCGACGTTCTGCTGGCTCCGGCACTCAATATCCATCGTAATCCATTGTGCGGACGAAACTTTGAATATTATTCTGAAGATCCTCTCGTTGCCGGCAAGATAGCCGCTGCATACGTGCGCGGTGTGCAGTCGAACGGTGTGGGCACTTCTGTGAAGCATTTTGCTGTAAACAATCAGGAGAGCAACCGTATGGGCAATGATGCTCAGGTAAGCAAAAGAGCCTTGCGTGAGCTTTACCTTCGTGGATTTGAAACCGTCGTGAAAGAGGCTGAGCCTTGGACAGTGATGTCTTCCTATAATTATATCAATGGTAAGTATGCTTCTGAAAACGGAGACCTTCTTACCACAGTACTTCGCGATGAATGGGGATATCCCTACGTTGTGATGACCGACTGGTTTGGCGGTAAGGATGCAGTGGCACAGATGGAGGCCGGCAACGATATGCTGCAGCCAGGCACCGACAAGCAATATCAGGCTATCATTGATGGTGTCAACAACGGTACTCTTGATGAGGCGGTGCTTGACCGCAACGTGAAGCGCATACTTGAAATGATTGTGAAGACACCTCGTTTCAAAGGCTACAAATATTCCAACAAGCCTGATCTGAAGGCTCATGCCGCAGTTACTCGTCAGAGTGCGACCGAGGGCATGGTTCTTCTGAAGAACGATAACAATTCCCTCCCGTTCAATAAGGATGTGAAGAATGTTGCGGTGCTTGGTTGCACTTCGTATGATTTCATTGCAGGTGGTACCGGCTCGGGAAATGTGAACCGTGCCTACACAGTGTCTCTGCTTGATGGACTAAAGAATGTCAACCTCAATATCGACGAGAGCCTTAAGGATAAGTATGCAAAGCATATAGCTGCAGAAGAGGAGCGCAACGCGCCGGATCCTAACGACCCGATGGCTAAATTCCTTCCCCGTAAGCGTCCGAACGAATTGGTTCCTGATGCAGCAACTCTATCAGAGCTGGCTAAGAAAAATGATGCCGGCATCATCACTATCGGACGCACTTCGGGCGAGTTCCTCGACCGCACTCTGGCCGACTTCAATCTCACGCCGGAAGAAAAACAGCTTATAGAGAATACCACCAAGGCTTTCCGCGCTGAGGGCAAACCGACAGTTGTTGTGCTCAATGTTGGAGGAGTTATCGAGACCGCATCATGGCGCAACACCCCCGATGCTATCCTCTGTGCCTGGCAGGCTGGACAGGAAGGGGGCAACAGTGTAGCCGATGTGCTTGTTGGCAACGTTAATCCTTCAGGAAAGCTGCCGATGACCTTCCCTGTGGCTTGGGCAGATCATGCTTCGAGTGCCAATTTCCCCACTGAGGGAGCGGCTTCGCAATTTGGCTTCGACAAGGAAGCAAGCACTAACAAGTTGCTTTGGGACTACACTCCCTACGAAGAGGATATCTATGTTGGCTACCGCTATTTCGACAGCTTTGGCAAGAATGTTTCTTATCCTTTCGGCTATGGATTGTCTTACACCAAGTTTGAATATTCAGAGCCTAAGATAAGTGAAAAAGACGGTATCTATACAATGACCGTAGATGTAAAGAATGTCGGTGATGTTGCCGGCAAGGAAGTGGTTCAGCTATATGCGAAGGCTCCTAATGCGAAGGCTGCCAACAAGCCGGAGCACGAACTTAAGGCCTTTGCCAAGACAGGCACCCTCAAGCCGGGTGAGACCCAGACTGTAAAGCTGACCTTTGCAGCAGCATACCTCGCTTCTTATGATGAAGATAAGGATGCATGGGTGGTGGATGCCGGTGACTATACATTTGAAGTTGGAGCATCAAGCCGTGACATTCGTGGCAACGTCAATGCAAATGTAGCCGGATCAGAGACAAAACTCCATGATGCCCTTAAACCTCAGGCAACCCTCAATACACTTAAACGTCAATGAAAATCAGAAATTTTTTAAGCGTGATGACAATCTGCTGCGCAGCCGGAGCCGGCGCGCAGCAGCTGACACTCACTCCGAATAATATAGACGACATTGTGGCTGCAATGACACAGGATGAGAAGGTGCATCTTGTGATCGGATGTGGCATGCAGTATAGCGATGATGCCAAATTTCCCGGAACAGCTGGTTTGACTTATGCCATTCCACGGTTGGGAATCACATCTGTTTATCTTGCCGACGGCCCCCATCGTTTCTCACTCGCTGCAAAACGGCCCTATGACAGCCATGTCTACAACACCACAGAGGTGCTTTCGGGTGCAACGCTGGCTTCCACATTCGATCAGGATGCGGCATTTGCCATTGGTGAAGTGCTGGGTCAGGAGGTGAGCGACTACGGAATGGACGTTCTGCTGGCTCCCGGAGTCAACCTGATGCGTAACCCCTTGTGCGGCAGAAACCATGAGTATTATTCGGAAGATCCTGTGGTTGCAGGAAAGATTGCTGCCGGCTACATCAATGGAGTGCAAAGCAAAGGCGCTGGCGCCTGCATCAAGCATTTTGCAGTTAATAACCAGGAGACCAACAGAAACAACAATGATTCCCGCCTTGACCAGCGCACTCTGCGCGAGCTCTATCTGAAGCAATTTGAGATAGCTATAAAGGAGTCTAAGCCCTGGAGTGTCATGACTTCCTACAACAAGGTGAACGGGGAATACACATGTGAGGATATTGACCTGACCGAGCATATCCTTCGCGATGAGTGGGGCTACGACGGCATGGTGATGTCTGATTGGAATGCGGGCAAGGATGGCGTTCTTTCGATGATTGCCGGTAACGACATGCTGCAGCCCGGATCTGAAAAGCAGTTTCAGGATATAAAGGCAGCTCTGGAAGACGGTCGACTTGACCCGGCACTTCTTGACAGGAATGTGAAGCGTATTTTGGAATTTGTAGTGAAAAGCAATACCTACAATAAGCATCAATATCCTAACGAGACAGACCTGAAAGGACATGCCGGCACTGTCCGACGTATAGGAGCCGAGGGAATTGTCCTTCTTGAAAACAATGGCGCATTGCCATTGAAAAGAAATGTTGAGAATGTGGGTCTCTATGGAGTCACTTCCTACGATGTGATTCCGGCAGGCATGGGATTCGGAGCCACCGGAAGAGGGTATTATTCTGTGTCGATGGTGGAAGGTCTGAGAAATGCCGGTATCACTCCCGATAAGGAATTGGTTAAGAAGCATACCGCCCATATAGCCGATGAGCAGAAGCGTCTATATCCTCAGGGACTGCCTTCGTTCTCGCTGACTCCTCCTAAAAGAGCAGATGAATTGGTGCCGTCGGCAGAAGAACTTCAAGCCCAGGCAAAGGCAAATGATGCAGCTGTGATCACATTGGGTCGCACCAGCGGTGAGGGCGCAGACCGCAGACGAGAGGAGTTTTATCTTACTCAGAATGAGAAAGAACTTTTGGAGGCAGTGTCGGCAGCCTATCGCAAGGAAGGGAAGCCGGTTGTGGTGGTTCTCAACATCTGCAGTCCAATCGAGACTGCATCCTGGAAAGAATATGCCGATGCTCTGGTGTGCGCGTTCCAACCGGGTCAGGAAATAGGCAACAGCATAGTGGATGTTCTGACCGGAAAGGTTAATCCGTCGGGCAGACTTCCGATGACATTCGAGGTCAATTATGGCGATGCAATAGCAGATGCCTATTTCCCCGCTGACTATGAATTTAAGATGCCTGACTTCGCGATGGGGACCAATGCCAATTTCGAGAACAAGGAGAAGAAACAGGCTCCTAAAGCTCCTGAGGTAAATGTGGATTATACGGAATATCCTGAAGGAATCTTCATGGGATATCGCGATTTTGACACAAACGGCAAACCGGTTGCCTATCCTTTCGGATATGGCGGTTCATATACTACCTTTGACATGAATATCGAGGAGGCGGCTATTAATGGCTACAAATGCGTTATGAAGGTAAAGGTGACAAACACCGGTTCACTCCCGGGTCGAGAAGTTGTGCAGGGCTATGTTTCAGCTCCTAAAGGCAAACTTCCGAAACCAGCCAAAGAATTGAAGGCTTTTGGCAAGACTTCCCTCCTCCAGCCTCAGCAGAGTGAGGTGATCACTCTGACATGGCCATTGATGGAAATGTCTTCCTATAATGAGAAGGCAGGCGAATGGCAGCTTGACAAGGGCGATTACAAATGGCATGCTGCAGCATCTTCTGCCGATGTAAAGGATTCCCGTTCGGTGAAGGTTGCAAAAGCTCAGAAGCTTAAAGCTCCGACTAAACTGTAAAGGACATAGTTAAAAGTTATGTAGGGCGAGATTCGATTGAGTCTCGCCCTATTGACTTTGGAAGTAACAAGAATGGCAGATTCGGCTATCGGAGGAATATAAAGGTTTTACTACTTATTATTTTATGGATAAAAAATAGTTGACATCGATTCTACATAAAAACAAGATTAATTGTTGAGGATATAAATATTTTGACTATCTTTGCAGAAAAGATGGACTTACCTTTTCATCGGTGACCCGCACTATAGAAAATCAGATTATCGAAGAAATACAATAGAATTATGGCGGAAAATATCTTAAACGAACATAACAAGCAGGAATATCCTCCTATGCATACAGCTGAGCATCTCGTTAATGGAGAGATTGCGCGTCGCTACGGGTGTGGACGTGCTTTCAGCGCACACATAGAAAGGAAAAAGTCGAAACTCGACTATCATATTGATCGTCCTATGACAGACGACGAGCTACGTTCAATAGAAGATTACGTAAACAGCATAGTAGCTGAAGATGTAGCCGTTACAGAAGAATTTATCACCCAGGCCGAGGCGATGAAGCGTTTCGACATGAGCCGTCTGCCGGAAGATGCTTCAGATACAGTGAGAGTGGTGCGTGTCGGAGATTACGATGAGTGCCTATGTGCCGGCACACACGTGAAGCACACCTCAGAAATAGGACGTTTCCGCATTTCGAGCAGTCGCTATCAAGATGGTGTGCAACGCATTGTTTTCAAACTTGACTGAAATTGCCTGTAGTCATAGATTAGCTATCAAGGTATCCACATCTTCTTCTGTGGTGGCCCAGTCGGTGACAAAACGCACCGGAGTGTGGGTCTCTCCTTTCGGTCCCCACATCTCAAATGAGGCAACCTCCTTCAATGAGTCGATCTTTTCATTCGGCAATATGAAAAATTGCTGGTTTGTAGGGGAGTCGATAAAGAGCGGATAGCCTTTGGCGATGAACCCTTCTTTCAGTTTCATTGCCATTTTTATGGCATGTCGGCCTATCTTCTCGTACAGACCGTCGGTGAAAAGCGCAGCAAACTGCACTCCCAAAAGCCTTCCTTTGGCAAGAGTGGCGCCATGAAGCTTGATAAGCGACACGAAACGTGGCAAAAGTTCCGGCCGGCGAGTCACGACAGCCTCGCCAAACAATGCGCCGCATTTAGTTCCACCTATGTAGAACACATCGCAGAGAGAGGCGAGATCTTCAATAGAGAGATCGGCAGCGGGAGAGGCGAGCCCATAAGCCATGCGTGCACCATCCATGTAGAGCGGGATATTATATTCCTCGCAGACTTCTTTTAGCTCGGTGAGTTCCTTTTTGGAATACAATGTGCCCAACTCGGTAGGGTGGGAGATATATACCATTGCCGGGCGCACCATATATTGGTTGGTGTCGTCGCCATAGAAATCTGCGATATATTTTCTGACATCTTCAGCTCTCAGCTTGCCGTCGTGATTGGGGAGAGTAAGTATCTTGTGCCCATTCGATTCTATCGCACCCGCTTCATGCACGTTGATATGCGCCGTGTCGGTGGCAATCACACCGTCATTGTGGTCGAGTATGCGGTCAATGACCACGGCATTGGTCTGCGTACCCCCTTCAAGCAAAAACACATCGCCATTCTCGATGCCGCATTTCTCAAGGATTATGCGTTTGGCCTCGGCTGTGAACTGATCATTTCCATACCCCACGGTATGCAAGGCGTTGGTCTCAACCAGACGCTTCATCACTTCCGGATGAGCGCCCACCATATAGTCACTGTCAAAATAGATCATGATCTCACTCGTCGATGCTGATTATTTCGTAGTCGAGATTTCCAAGTCCGATAGCAGCTGCATGATCGATTGTGTGGAGTCCGTGACGGCTGCTGATGCGCTCTTTCAGTGCATCGGAATCATTCCCTTCCGAAGATGCCATGTTGAAGATGATGTCGCAGCAGGCCTTGTCGAGTGCAACCGGGTCGGTTGATGCGAGGATGCCGTAGTCGGCCATTGTCACTGCCGCCGGGTGTGCCACGCAGTCGCAGTCTACCGACATGTTGTTCATCACATTTATGTAGACTATATTGTCGCCGAAATAATCAGCCACACCTTGGGCAGCTGCTGCCATTGACTCCAGAAATACATCCTGGTCGGCTATTTTTTGCCACAATCCTTCCACTTTGTCGGTTTTCCCACCGGTGTGGATATATGCCTTTCCGTCGGCGGAAGCCACGCCGATGCTCGCATTCTTGAGCACACCGCCGTATCCGCCCATTGGGTGACCTTTGAAATGAGCAAGATTCACCATATAGTCGTAGCGTGGCAGATGATCGCCCACGATGTCATATTTGATATGACGGCGGTCGCGTACCGGTATTCTCATCTGTCCTGCTTCGTCCATGAGGTCGACAGGAGCGATGGAATCCAATCCATGCTCATGGATTGTCTGCCAGTGAGCCTCCGCGGTGTTTCTTTTTCCTGCGTATGCAGTGTTGCATTCTACAATAGTGCCATGCACGGTGTCGACAAGTGCGCTGATAAGCGTAGGTTTAAGATAATTTGGATTTCCCGACTCTCCGGTGCTGATTTTCACCGCCACGCGGTGTCCGTCGGCCGGACGTCCTAAAGCCTTGTATATCTTGACAAGTGCCTCCGGAGTGATTTCCCGGGTCATATACACTTTTGACTGAGCCGATGCGCCCATTGCGGTCAGCATCATTGCAACAGCAATAAGAATATTTCTTTTCATCTTTGATTCGTTTAGTTTCGTTAACCATTGTCAGCAGAATGCCGACATGCAAAGTTAATCAAAAATTCCGAGAAATCCAATTCCATACTTTTAAGTCAACTTAAATTGCTGAAAATAAGGCATGTTGTGTTTTGGTGAGGCTGCCTAACGTTCATTGTTAGACAGCCTCAACTACCCAGTTGGGTCTGTTCAATTTCATGGCAGTTCTTAATGTAGGCATGCTCTTGACCGAAAGTGAGAAAGCCAAACAGTTTCGTGCTTACCACGTTGGTCCCGACGCATCGACTAAGATCTACTTCAACGCATCATCACCTGCAACATGTCAAACGAGGACTATCCCGAAGACCTCAAACTCGAAATCATCCATGCTATCGACAAATAAGAAATAGGGACTTACGAATAGTCAACAATATTCTGTTAGTCTACCCGAAAGCCGCACTAAAGAGAAGGATCTATGGAAATAATCATTGCCATTCATAACGAATCAGAATATAATGATATACTGCAACAAGCAGTCGCAGTTATAGAATCTGCCAGAAGCAAAACTGCGAGTGAAATAGCAAGAACTTCCAATGAAATGCACTGGGAGATAGGCAAGCTATTGTATGAATGTAAGTTAGATAGTAAACATGGCGATGGCGTTGTAAAACGACTGTCTGTAGATTTGAAATCTAAGTATGCAAAGATGGGGATGTCTGTGAGTAATCTTTGGGCAATGAAGCGCTACTATGTGCGATTTAGAGAATCTTCTCCAAAACTCCGACGCAGCGTTGGAGTTTTATCGTGGTTGAATATTAATAAATTAATTGCCAAGCTCAGGGATGATGATGAGGCTATCTTGTACTATGCAGAGCAGACTTTAGCCAAGAAGTGGGATAGAGATCTTATGGTGAACGCCATAAACATGGAGATTCCCCTGCACTATTGCGCCTCGGTTCGCATCCCGAATTATTCAAAAAATAGTGAGAATGACCAGCTGATAACGCCGTTGATAGATTAATTGATTTGGCTGACTGACGTAAGTATATGTCATCGTTGCGCTACGGGAGAATAAGTTCGATTGATGTCAGATTACTTACATCAAGCAGCCAAATGTGATATAAAAATATAAGATTTGGCTATGTGATGTAAGAAAAATTTTGTATCTTTGTAGCCTAAAATATATCTTATATGCTGATAGGAAGAGAGAAAGAGATTCAGGAACTTCGACAAGCCTACGATTCAAATGAGTCTAAGTTTGTCGCAGTATTTGGACGCCGTAGAATTGGTAAGACCTATCTTGTTAGGGAGGTCTTTCAAGATAACTTTGTATTTACTTATTCTGGGATGGCGCAGGCTTCGACAAAGGAACAATTGCAACGATTTTATCTCACTCTTAAAGATCATGGATTCAAGGGGGGCTCATATCCTAACAACTGGATAGAGGCATTTTATATGTTGGAGCAGTATCTTAAAGAACTTCCCGACAGGAAGAAGATTGTGTTCTTAGATGAGTTGCCTTGGATGGATGCTCCTAAATCAAGTTTTATGCCTGCTTTTGAGAACTTCTGGAATGGTTGGGCATCAGCTAGAAAGGATATACTCCTTATTGTATGTGGATCAGCGACCTCTTGGATGGTTAAGAAGATACTAAAAAATAGAGGTGGCCTACATAATAGATTGAACAATCAGATACATCTACAGCCTTTCAACTTGCATGAATGTGAATTATATGCAAAAAGTGTCAATCTACCTATGGAGCGACAGGAGATAATGGAGGCATACATGATATTTGGAGGCATTCCGTTCTATTGGTCGCTACTCAACAAATCGTTAAGTCTTCCACAGAATATAGACGCATTATTCTTTGGGAAGACTCCTAAATTGGGGAATGAGTTTAATGAGTTATATTCATCATTATTCAAACAGCCAGAACCATATCTGGATATCATAACAGCGTTAGCAAAAAAGAAGATCGGGATGACCCGTGATGAAATCATTGAAAACGCCAAAATTGCAACCAGTGGACTGCTTACAAAGTATCTGGAGGATTTGGAGAATTGTGGTTTTATCCGCAAGTATCAGGCAATCGGTTCAAAAACGAAGAACTCCCTCTATCAGCTTATTGATAACTTCACGCTGTTCTATTTCAAGTTTATGGAAGGTCGCAAGAATACGGATGCAAATTACTGGTCAAAGATCCAGACAGCGCCAATATATCACAACTGGTGTGGACTCGCTTTCGAGCGGGTATGTCTGTTACACTCAGAGCAGATAAAGAAGGCACTTGGAATAAGCGGAGTAATCACAAACGAAT
>CAYQXG010000094.1:0-10791 GCA_964421525.1 uncultured Sangeribacter sp.
AAAGCGGGAGAGTAGGTAATCGCCACCTTACGGCACCCGGTCACATGACCGGGTGTCTTTTTTTTATATAAAACCATTAGATGAGTTTATTCCTTATTATTGCCTGCTATCGGAAAAATAGAACAATCTTGATATACGATTGGTAACTATTTTACGTTGATATATTATATGATTCAATTTAGGCTAATCTTATCTATTGTATTTGTGTTTTGTTTCTGTCTTCTAAGGGCAGACAATGTGCGCATATCCGGTAGAGTCATTGATAATGAAGATAAACCGATAGAATTTGCAACTGTTCAGATTAAAGGTACTGCAATAGGAACTAACACTAACCTTGAAGGAAAATACTCCCTCACAGTTGCGGAAAAAGATACTATTATTTTGTCGTATAGTTGTATCGGTTTTAAGACTGTAGAAAGAAAGCTTATTGATATAAAGGGCGATGCTACTGTTAATGTTCGTCTTTACACAGATTCTCAGATTCTTGATGAAGTTCAGGTAGAAGGTTTTAGAAGCAATATCAATGGTATGCAAACTTTCGATACTGAATCATTCAGAGTTTCACCAGATGTCAGCGGTGGTAGTGTGGAATCTATGATTGCTACAATGCCGGGAGTAAATTCTAATAATGAAATGTCATCTCAATATTCTGTTAGAGGTGGATCTTTCGACGAGAATTCTGTATACATAAATGGAATAGAGATTTATCGCCCACAGTTGATGAATAGCGGACAGCAGGAGGGCCTATCTATCATAAATCCTGATATGGTGGGTAACCTTAAGTTTTCTTCCGGTGGTTTCCCGGCTCGATATGCAGACAAGATGTCTTCAGTTCTCGATATTAACTATAAGGATCCGGAAGCTTTTGAACTTCGTGCTGTGGGTAGTCTTATGGGAGCCTCACTCTCTATTGGTCAGAACTCCGGTAAGTTATCTATGCTTCACGGAGTGAGATTTAAGAAAAATAACTCCTTGTTGAGTAGTCTTGAAACAAGGGGGGAATATGACCCGAGTTTCTTTGACTATCAGACTAATATGACTTTCAAGGGTTCTGAAAAGTTTCAAATTAATTTTCTCGGTAATATTTCATTAAACAATTATAATTTCATGCCTTCAGACCGGGAGACTACCTTTGGCACTTCTGAGAATGTAAAGTCTTTTAAAGTCTTTTTTGATGGGAAAGAGAAAGACCGTTTTCAGACATTTCTTGGAGCTCTGAATTTTACATATAAGAAGAACCGTGCCACATCTTTCACCTTTGGTCTCTCCGGCTTTCTTACAGATGAGCTTGTTAGTTATGATATATCCGGTGAATATTGGCTTAACCAAGCCGGCACAGGAGGGGATTCTGGCATAGGCGGTGAGTTGGGTGTTGGAAAATATATGGAGCATGCGAGAAATCGTCTGCGTGCTTCTGTGGTTCAAGGAATGCTTCGTGCGTCAACGAGAATCGGCAACAATAACGTGACTTACGGTCTTACATACCAAAATGAGTCTTTTCGCGACAGATCCAAGGAATGGGAATGGCGAGACTCGGCCGGATATTCCCTTCCAACACAGCCCGAAGGAGTCCACCTTATATATAATCTTTCTTCACGTCAGGATGTAAAGGCAAATAGATTTGCAGCATTTGCTGAAGATGCTCTTTATTTTGAAACTTCCAAGGCCTATATTACCCTGAATGCCGGTGTTCGTCTGTCTTATTGGGATTTTAATAAGGAGTTTCTTGTGTCGCCAAGAGCCAACGTCAGTATTTCTCCACTCAACAACAATAGCCTGACGTATAGGGCTGCTGTCGGCCTATATTATCAATCTCCATTCTATAAGGAATACAGGACTACTGTCATTGATGAATTAGGTAATGGTTTTGTTTCCCTCAACCGAAATGTAAAATCACCTCAAAGTCTTCAGTTTATATTGGGTGCCGATTATACTTTCAGAGCTTTTAACCGTCCGTTCAAACTCACCGGAGAAGCTTATTTCAAGGCATTATCCAGGCTTATTTCCTATGAATACGACAATCTTAAAGTGAATTATTCGGGTGTAAATGACTCAAAAGGTCACATTATGGGACTTGATATGAAACTTTTCGGACAGTTTGTCGAAGGATCAGACTCCTGGATTTCGTTCTCACTTATGAACACTCAGCAGAATCTTGATGGTGTCAAGACTCCTCTTCCAAGCGACCAGCGTTACTCTTTAGGATTATTTTTTACCGATTATTTTCCTAAATTCCCTAAACTTAAATTCTCGCTTAGGGGTATTCTATCTGATGGATTAACAATGACGGCTCCACATGTTTCTCGTTCTGTCAGTTATTTTAGAGCTCCTGCATATAGGCGTGTCGATATCGGGTTTTCATACAGGCTCGTAGGCGGAGAACAGGATGGGGTACGTTCTTATAATATTTGGCGACATTTTAAGGACATATCAGTTGCTCTCGACGTGTTCAATCTTTTTGATATTGCTAATGTGAGCGGATATTATTGGGTGACTGATGTTAATGGCATAAAATATGCAGTGCCTAATTATCTAACACGCCGTCAATTCAATATAAGACTTTCATTTGAATTATAAAAACCTATCTATATGAACAGCAAATTAACCTCCGGTTTTCACAAGACGTATGATATTTCTGACATATCAAGGTATTTTAACCGAAAAATTGGTATCAAAGATCCTGAGAAATATGCTGTGTTTTATGAAGTGGACAATGCCATCAGCACTGGAGCTCCAATTCGTGTGCTTGGTCTCACGATAGCTTTATGCATAGAAGGGGAAGGAGAAGTAGGTATCGGAGTAAGAAAATTCAAGTTCTATAAGAATAGTCTTATGCTGCTTAACCCGAACCAATATGTTCATTCGCTGTCTTCTAACGGACCTGTGAAAATTATGGCAATTGGGTGCAGTCTTGAGATGATCGAGTCAATAATGCCTAAGATTTCCGGATTATTGCCATTGTTAATTCATAACCCAATTGAGGCTGTCACCCAGTTGTCTGAGCAAAATTCACTGGATATTCAGGAGTATATGAAATTGATGGGTAGAAAACTAATTGCTCCTGACACTCCTTTGAAACGTACAAAGATAGGAAATATTTTACAGGCTTTGCTTTGTGAAATTATTGAGAAACATTACGTTTCTAAAGATGGAATAGAAAAAAAACATTCCCGCAAAGAGGAAATACTGTCTAAATTCATTCTTGAGGTGCTTCAAAATTTCAGAATGGAAAGAAGTGTCTCATTTTATGCTGACAAGCTTTGTGTCACTCCCAAACATCTTTCCGCAGTTGCAAAAGACATAACAGGACACACTGCAAGTGAGTTGATCGACCATTATGTTATTATGGAGGCAAAGATAATGCTTGCTGAGACGAGCTTGACAATACAGGAAATCTCAAATAAACTGAATTTTGCCAACCAATCATTTTTTGGAAAATACTTTAAGCATCTAACAGGCTATTCTCCCTCTGCATTCAGGAAAATGGCTTCGATTTGATATTTTTTATACAGTTTTGTTGTTATCTATATAGATTGACCACACAATTACTAATATTATGGCTCAGAAACCAAGTATACCAAAAGGCACTCGTGACTTTTCTCCAATTGAAATGGCACGTCGTAATTATATCTTCGATACTATACGTGAAGCTTTCCGTTTGTTCGGATATCGTCAGATAGAGACCCCTGCTATGGAGAATCTTTCAACTCTTATGGGTAAGTATGGTGAGGAAGGTGATAAATTGTTATTTAAAATTCTTAATTCAGGTGACTTCCTTAAAGATGTCAACTCTGACGATCTTAAAGAAAAGAACTTACCTCGTCTTACAAATCAACTTTGTGAGAAAGGACTCCGTTATGATCTGACTGTTCCATTTGCTCGTTTCGTAGTGCAACATCGTAATGAAATACAGTTGCCTTTCAAGAGATTTCAAATACAGCCTGTGTGGAGAGCAGATCGACCTCAGAAAGGTCGCTACCGTGAATTCTATCAGTGCGATGCTGATGTGGTTGGTTCTGATTCTCTTAATAATGAGGTAGAGCTTCTTTCGCTGATAGATCATGTGATGGGCAAGCTTTGCATAAATACCTGTATTCATGTCAACAATCGTAAGATTCTTACAGGTATAGCCGAAATCATTGGAGAGTCAGATAAAATAGTTGATATCACGGTTGCTATAGATAAGATTGACAAGATTGGAATTGAAAACGTCAATGCAGAACTGAGAGAAAAAGGTCTTAAGGAGGATGCAATATTGGCTCTAAGGCCTCTTCTTGAACTCAAGGGGACTAATGAGGAGAAGATATCTGCTCTTTCTTCAATTCTTTCCGGAAGTGAAACTGGAATGAAGGGTGTTGAAGAGATCAAGGAGGTACTTGATGGTTTCGAGAATGTCGGACATTCATGTGGTGTTGAGTTGGATGTTTCACTTGCAAGAGGCCTCAATTACTATACAGGCACTATCATAGAGGTTAAAGCCCTTGATGTTGAGATCGGATCTATAACAGGAGGTGGACGTTATGATAATCTTACAGGTGTTTTCGGCGTTTCCGGTCTTTCTGGAGTTGGAATATCGTTTGGTGCAGACAGAATTTATGATGTGCTTAATGCTCTTGATCTCTATCCTGAGGAAATTACGGGAAGCGTAGACGTCCTTTTCATTAATTTTGGTAAAGCTGAAGCAGCAGCCTCGTTGAGATGTATTAAAAACTTACGATCATCAGGAATATCTGCTGAATTGTATCCGGATTCTTCCAAGATGAAAAAGCAGATGCAATATGCAAATTCTGAGGGTGTGAAGTTTGTGGTTATGATTGGAGAGGACGAGCTCGCAAACGGAACTGCTACTGTGAAGAATATGAAAGATGGTACTCAGGTGACAGTTGAGCAATCAAAACTTGCTGAAGTATTATGTTAACTTTTGATGCCTTTCTTCTTGGTCAGCCTTGTTATCCTGAAGAAACTTCCACAGATAGATATTACTTTGAGCTTACCAATAAGCTTATAGAATTGGCAAGGAAAGATGGCAATATATCTACTCTTCACGAGGCTTTGATTGAGCGGGCAGCCTTGTGCGTGATTGGATACTATCAGGATATGATAGCCGATGCCGGACTTTGGCATGGGTTTATTGATGAGTGCCGTCGCCTTTACGGTACACCTGTCCCATTTTTTAGCGCTTCCGATGATTATATTGATTATGAGCTGAACAGAGAGGATATCGGCTTCTTAGTATGGTATTCGGTTGCTATGTATTCCAATGATAGATGTATCTATCCTTTTAGGCAAGATTTGGTGGCTATCGCAGATCTATGGTATAATGAGCTGGAACATGTATATGAGGATTCTCCTATGCCGGTTGGTTATCATCTTGCCCATGAACTCGATGTCTATGAAGAGGAAGATCAAGAAATGATCTTGCGGCTTGGAAGCTGGCTATATCTGCATAGTTGGCTTTTGCGTCCGGCTTTTGCGTTAACATCGTCGGAGATTATCTCGGAGATGGTAGCTGCCGGCAAAGATAACGACGACATAGCAATAGCTATCCAAGATGCAGTAAAGAAAGAACCTACAGGACCGCTTGCGCTATTCATCGGAGAGTGGGTTCACTTGACCATAAATCATAAGCTTTCCAAGCGTAAGGAGAGTAGGGAGGAGAAAGCCACAAATCCCGCATTTGATAGACTCACAAGAGCTACTGGTGGAGAGCCGGTAAAATTTATTGACGGATATCAGTCTTTAAATGATTTCTTGATTCAGCATCTCGGTTGGAAGTCAGAAGAGGAACATCTCGTTCAATTAAAAGGATGTAAAAATTTCGTGCTCATGGTGAATCCCCATAAAGGATTGCTTGTGGCTCCTGATATTTGTGAATGTATTGATGCTCCATCTAACCCGATGTATGACAAAACTTATGCGGAAGAGCATGCAATTGGATTGCTTACTGAAAGAGGAAGATGTCCACACGACCTCCTTTCATATATTTGCGAGAAAGGTTGGCTTCCGGATGCAAAATTTCCGGGAAGTGAGGATACGCAATTAGTTAACCGTTTCCATGATTTCATCGCCAGATGCTATCTTCAACTTTATTATCGCGGAGATTGATTCCTAAAATGATATTATAATATAAATCCCCCTCGATTAGTATATTGACACTAATGAGGGGGATTGGTATATTTTGGTTATATCATAATTTTCCGAAAAGAGATTTTAGACGCAAGGATATTACTCCAAACATAGCCTCACCGAAGATACTTGTATTCATTTTTGATGTTCCAAGTTGGCGGTTGATAAATATTATAGGTATTTCAACAACCTTAAATCTCTTTTTCCATGCCTTGAATTTCATTTCAATTTGAAATGCGTATCCCTTAAAATTAATCTTATCAAGATTAATGGCTTCAAGAACTCTACGCCTGTAGCAGACATAGCCAGCTGTTGAGTCATGTAGCGGCATTCGAGTGATAAATCGCACGTAGGCTGATGCAAAATATGACATAAGCACACGACCCATAGGCCAATTCACTACATTTACTCCTGAAACATAACGTGAACCAACACACACATCAGCTTCTCGGTCTTTGCATTCATGGTAGAGTCTGGTCAAATCTTCTGGATTGTGGGAGAAATCCGCATCCATTTCGATAACATATTGGTAATCTCGGGCCATTGCCCATTTAAACCCGTGAATATATGCTGTGCCAAGACCAAGCTTTCCAGAACGGCATTCAATATTAATCCTCCCCGGGAACTCGGTCATAACTGCTCTGACAGCATCGGCGGTGCCATCGGGTGAGCCGTCATCTATGACAAGGATATCAAAACCATCCGGAAGCTGCATTACAGTCCGCAACATTCTGGTGATGTTCTCAATTTCATTATATGTCGGTATGATGACAAGTACGTCGCTCATTTCTTTATAATTTTTAGTATCAGAAGCCGATAGTTAAGTACCCTTTTTTCAATGCAAAATTACCAAAAAATATCCATTCTGCAAAATCAAAAGATGATAAATTAGTATTTGTAATATTTTCAATATTCAATTCTTTTTCCTAATTTTGCACCATGAATATTTTGAAATTTGGTGGCACTTCAGTAGGTACTGTAGAGAGCCTTATAAATGTAAGAGACATAGTTGAGTCGCTGCCATCTGATACTGTTGTAGTAGTCTCTGCATTAGGCGGTTTGACTGACAAACTTATTGCTACTGCCCGTATTGCTGCCGATGGAGGTGACTGGATGTCAGAAGCTGCAGCAATAGCTGAAAGGCATTATAATATTATTAATGCATTGGTGAGGGATGAACGCAAGTCACATACTCTTGAAGTTGTTGATTCCTTGCTTGGGGAACTTCGTAGGACTTATCAAGGAGTATCTCTGATTGGTGATCTCCCATCCAAGACTTTAGATGTAATCGTTAGCCTTGGTGAACGGATGTCAGCACCAATAGTTGCAGGTATCATAAAAAATGCCCGTCTTCACAATTCGCTTGATTTTATAAAAACCGAAAAATGGTTTGATAAGAGCATTGCCGATGCGGCGCTCACTCACGACTTGATAGTTAAGGAATTTTCGGATATCGCTACTGGTCCTCATGTTACAGGTGGGTTTATTTCGCAAGACAGGGATACCGGAGAGATCACAAATCTTGGGCGAGGGGGCAGTGATTATACTGCTGCACTCATTGCTGCAGCTCTGAATGCAGATATGCTTGATATATGGACCGACGTTGATGGTTTCATGACAGCAGATCCCCGACTCATAAAAGATGCTCAGGTTCTACCGGAAATGTCGTTTATTGAGAGTATGGAGCTATGTACTTTTGGAGCAAAAGTGATATATCCTCCAACTATCTATCCGGTGTTTCATAAAAATATCCCAATAAGGATTCTTAATACGTTCAATCCTAAAGCCCCTGGAACATTGATTTCAGATCATTCTGATTGCAATGAATACCCCGTAAAAGGTGTGACTGCGATTAGAAATACATGTCTTGTGCGTCTTACCGGTAAGTTTACTGAAAATGTTGCTCAAATAAATACGAGAGCGTATAATGTATTGGCGAGAAATGGAATCAGTGTATTCCTGCTTGCCCAACCCGGAGAGAACCATGAGTTTTCGTTTGCAATATCTTCTTCTGATAGAATGCGTACGTCTCAAGTGCTTAATGAAGAATTTGCACCGGAACTTATTGATGGCGACTTAAGGGGAATTTCATTCCACGAAAACCTTTCTACGATAGCTGTTGTAGGAGAAGGTCTTAAGCATCTAAAGGGGTTGAATGGAAGAATTATTAATACACTCATGCGTTCCGGAATAACAGCGCATGCCTATTCCGATGGAAATTCAGATATTACTTCTTCATTTGTTGTAGAAGAAAAAGATACTGTTGGAGCAATCAAAGCTATCCATGGTTTGTTTTTCTAATATATTGTATTACTAAAAAAAAATGACCATGGAAGTTAAGAATGCCAAATATGAGATTAGCAGTGCTAAGATTGGGCAATGTCCCGCTACAGATGTTCCGGAATATGCGTTTATCGGTAGATCAAACGTCGGTAAATCCTCTCTTATTAATATGCTTGCTGCTAACAGTTCACTTGCCAAAACATCACAAAAACCTGGCAAGACATTGTTGATAAATCACTTCCGTATTAATAACGGGGAATGGTATATTGTAGATTTGCCCGGCTACGGTTATGCAGCGCGAGGAATGGAACAGAGGCGTTCATTTGCCAGAATGATTGAAAGCTATGTTCTGAATAGAATTCAGTTAGCTTGTCTCTTTGTGCTAATTGATGTCCGTCATAAGCCGCAGAAAATAGATCTTGAGTTTCTTGAATTCTGCGGTGAGCATGCCGTTCCTATTGCAATCGTGTTTACTAAGGCAGATAAAGTGAATCAGAGAGAAGCAGATCATAACATGTCCTTGTTTAAGAATGCGCTGCTTGAACAATGGGAGGAACTTCCACCGATGTTCCTTACATCTTCTGAAAAGAAGAAAGGAAGAGAATCGATTCTGGACTTTATTGAGCAGACCAATATTGTTTGGCGTGAAAATTCTTTGAAATCTGAAGAACCGGTCAATCGGATTGATTCTGAAAATGATACTTCTGAGATTCAAGGAAATTTAGAGGCATAAACTAATAATACTCATTTCAAATTAAATTTATATCATGAAAATTGCATTTGCATCAGATCATGCGGCTTATGATCTCAAATCAATCATAAAGCCGTATGTAGAGGAAAAGGGTTATGAAACTGTAGATTTTGGAACATATAGTCCCGATTCATGTGATTACGCAGATTTTGCACATCCTGCAGCTCATGCTATTGAAACAGGTGAATGTGATTTTGGCATCGCCATGTGTGGAAGTGGCAATGGTATTCAGATGACGCTTAACAAGCACCAGAATATTCGGGCAGCTCTTTGCTGGCTACCGGAACTGGCTGCGTTGGCTCGCCAGCATAACGATGCAAACTTCCTCGTTCTCCCTGCGCGTTTCATTTCTGTGGAGGAAGCCTACAAGATAGTTGATGCATATCTTGCAGCTGAGTTCGAGGGTGGACGTCATGCCAAGAGAATAGCCAAAATACCGGTATGTTGACTCCCGAGTTTGAGATCCAGCTTCGAGATGTCATACTGTTTGCAAGACATGGTGTCTTACCCGATGAAAGGGTGACAGGAAATCAGTATGTTGTCAATGTGCGTTTGCGTATTGATGCATCCGGATTTGATACCGATAAAGATGATCTTGGAGCGACAATATCTTATGCTGAAGTCTATGATATTCTAAAACTGGTGATGTCGCAACCTGTGGCTTTGCTTGAGACTGTAGTGGTGAAATTCTCCAAAATAGTTCTTAAAAAATGGCCAAATATCAGAGGAGGAGAGATTGAATTGATTAAGTCTGTCCCTCCAATTAATGGCATGGTAGGAAAGGCGGGCGTGAAATATTGTTTCTGAAAAAATTAGTTTTTTATGTAAAAAAGAAGTGCTAAAATTTGCACAATTCAGAAAAAAGCAGTAATTTTGCATCGTGATTCTGAAAGGGGTCATTGTTAAGGAGGTTCGCTAGCTCAACTGAATAGAGCATCTGACTACGGATCAGAAGGTTACAGGTTTGAATCCTGTGCGAATCACAAATATTGTGATTGAAAGAAGGTCTGCTAGCTCAACTGAATAGAGCATCTGACTACGGATCAGAAGGTTATAGGTTTGAATCCTATGCAGATCACGAAAAGGCTGTCGAAAGACAGCCTTTTTCGTTGTATTTCTATTAGTTGTTTCTTATTTTGCTCAATTATTTTGCTTTTGGGATAAAAAAACTTTATCAAAAACTATACTTTGTTTATCATCTTTTATCAACAAAAGATACATTTTTGATACTTCACATGATACACTGTTATCATAATAGGAACTGAGTAAAATAATGAAAAAACAGTAACAATTTATATGAAACAATATCCTACAGTGAGAATAATACATGGGGCGGCATACTTATGCCACAACATGTATTAATTCCGGAATATCGATAGAAGTTCTGGCCCAAATGATGGGTCACACAGATATCCGGACAACCCAGATTTATGCTAAAATGGTGAATAAGACTGTCGAAAATGCTTATGTTTTTTTAGATGAAATTGAATTTACAAAGGTATTTGTAAATAAGATGTGTGAGATTATTGTAATGCTGTGTAGGCTAATTATTAGTATTCATAATATTAACAAAAAGAGAGACTGTCTAACAAGTTTAGACGGTCTCTTTTTTTATTAAAAAAATAAGGCTT
>CAYQXG010000095.1:0-10597 GCA_964421525.1 uncultured Sangeribacter sp.
AAGACTGAAGACTGAAGACTGAAGACTGAAGACTGAAGACTGAAGACTGAAGACTTAAGACTTAAGACTTAAGCCCAACTACACATCCTCCTCATAAGCCGCAATATTGCCTTCCGACTCTTGCACTTCACAACGATAGCACTCAGGAATCGAATCTACTATCCAACGGGCAATGTTTTCAGCTGTAGGATTGAATGGCAAAACATCGTTTAGGATTGCATGATCAAGAGTGCCGGAGATCAGCTCCTTGATTTTTGTAAAATCAACAACCATACCGGCCTCATTCAGCTCCTTGGCCTTACATTCTACAGTTATCACCCAGTTATGTCCGTGCAAATTCACGCATTTGCTTTCATAAGGAAGCTCAAGCCTATGTGCAGCCGATATTTCAAGTCTTTTTCTAACGTAATACATCAATCATTCCTCCCCAAGATAATATTTCACCATTGATAATTAATCACTGACAATTGATAATGTATAATTGATCATTAATCATTGATAATTGATAATTGATAATTGATCATTTATAATTGATCATTTATAATTGATCATTAATCATTTATAATTGATCATTAATCATTTATAATTTATCATTTATAATTTATCGTTAATCGTTAATCATTTATCATTAATCATTAATCATTTATAATTAATCATTAATCCATATCCCCGCATCCCGAAGCGCCTCCATACGCTCAACGCAAGTGCCACATTTGCCACAGTGTTTCTCTCCACCCTTATAGCAGGAATAAGTGAGATTATAGTCCACACCAATTTTCTTTCCTATCCTTGCAATATCAGTCTTGCTGATATTTGTGTATGGAGCATCTATTGTAATTCCGTCGTATGTCCCTTCAGAAATCGCCTTACTCATTGCATCCACAAAACCGGGTCTGCAATCCGGATAAATGGCATGGTCACCACTATGATTGGCAAGCATCACCTTCTTCAGCCCACGACTTTCAGCCAGTCCGGCGGCTATCGCAAGCATTATGCCGTTTCGGAAAGGAACCACTGTAGACTTCATATTTTCATCGGAATAATGACCTTCTGGAATCTCCTCACCCCCTATGAGCAATGAGGATTTGAAATATTTACCCATGAAATCCAGTGGGATCACAAGATGTTCTATGCCCAATATCTCGCAGCTTTTCCTTGCACACTCTATTTCCCTTGCATTGTGACGCGATCCATAATCAAATGTCACGGCAAGAGCAATCTGATTCTTGCGGTCGTGAAGAAGTGTCGTGGAATCCATACCACCGCTAAGCACTATAATCGAATCTTTCATTTCTTTTATCTTTTAACCCTTTTCACCTTAACACTGTAATCTCCAACTCGCGCAAGCGAAAGTTCTATCAAAACTCAAGTTCCGATTTTCTTCTTTCCCTTGCAAGTTCTTCATGTTCTGCATCTCCCCAGTTGGCAAATGGATGAATCGAGATTCCTCCACGAGGCATGAACAATCCTTTAACCTCAATATAACGGGGATCCATAAGTTTGCGGAGATCTTTCATTATGATATTTACACAATCTTCGTGAAAATCACCGTGATTACGGAATGAAAAGAGATAGAGTTTCAAACTCTTGCTCTCAACCATGCGAGTTCGTGGGATATATGATATCTTTATATGTCCAAAATCAGGTTGCCCGGTCTTGGGACACAATGTCGTAAATTCCGGACAATCGAGACGAACTACATATTCATTTTCCGGATGCTTGTTTTCAAATGTCTCGAGAAGCTCCGGTGCATAATCCGTTGGATATTTTGTTCCTTGATTGCCGAGGAGTGTCACCCCCTCCAATTCTTTCTCATTTCTCATATCTTTAAATATTATCCCCTCAATCTAATTAGTGTCACAAGCCTAAGCCCCATTCGCCATATCTGCCTTATTATCTGAAGACTATAAAAACAACATCGCCAGCAGATGAGCCACAACAGCAGCCACAAGACCACCGATAGTGTGAGCAAGTATAGCCTTTGAAGTCAGATTTCTGTAGCCCATGGAGTCAAGCATCGCTGTGTGTGTGCTAAGATAACCGCTCCAACACATGCCTATGGCTGTGAAAACACAGATAGCATTACCGTCTATCCACCCCTCGCTCATAAACTTAGGCACAAGACCAAGTGCAGCTCCTACAGCTCCAAGTGCGGTGATGGGGAAACCGATAAGATGTGGGTCGCCAAATCCAAATAGCCACTCAAATATTATGTTGATTTTCCCTACAAGCTTCGGTAGCAATTCAATTCCCTGATATGCACCGCCGTCGTAGCCGTTGGGACCGGCGCCGAACGTAAGCATCATCACAAATGTTGAGATTATCAGCACTCCGGGTATAATGGCAATACCAACCTCTACACCACCCTTGCCACCGTCAAGCAGCGCATTCAGTATTCGGGTGAATAATGATTCTTCTTTATTTTGTCCTTCTTTTTCTGTCTTCTTTATTTCTTTGTAGACCTCATCCACAGCCGCCATGTCGCGATAGTCGGGATGGGAACGCAAAATAAAGCGTTGCATGCATCTTGTCGACACTATGCAGCCAACTATAGCTCCTGCAAATCCAATAAAGGGCTCAACCATATAACCGAGACTGACCATGTAGATGATCACCAGAAGTCCCATGCCGAATGCAGTGCCGAAATTAGTGAGCGATATAAACTGATATCTCTTGAAATACTTTGCAAATTCCTTGTCTTTCGACATGGTGATGATAGCTGGATTATCTGAAAGGAATGTCATGACGCCTCCAAGCGATGCCACACCGGGAAGATTGAACAAGGGCTTCATGATAGCTGTAGGATTTTCTGCAACATTGCCACTACTCCAAATTCCACCAGGATTCTACCCAATGCACCCGTCAGCACACACACTGCCATCAAAAAGAAGCATGTATTGAGCAGAAGATCGTGGGCGGTTGCCATCATGGTCTTCATCATTGGGGCAAGGCCCATCTGATAGCCGATTATACCGAATATCACTATAACCCACATCAGGCAAACTATTCCCGAAAAATAGGTTTTATTTCCACTTTTCTTTTTTTGATCAACTGACTCGGCAGCTTCTCCCTTCGCCTCCATAATTGTTTTTTTGCGTTAATTCAAAATCTATAATTCCCCTTTTTATCCAATTATATCATTAGGTCATTTTGTCATTTTGTCAATTTGACATCTTGTCAATTTGTCATTCCCCCAAACCCTAAACACCTAAACTATTGAACTTTTATTTGAAATTCAAGAGATTCATGTGCCATGTCAAACCCACCGATGCATAGAATGTATCTTTCTGCATCATTTCTGCCGGATTGCGGTTGTCGCCAAAAGAATAGAAGGCAGCTGCATGCACCTTAAGAAGATGTTTGCCGTTTTTAATAGGATACCATTCTCCTACGGCTCCTAAAATTGTCAGCTCCGTACCTCGGGCAATTTCTGTCTTATCTGTCATGTTTACACCGCGGTTGCAGTCATAAGATGCTTTCACGGTAGCCTTCCACTTGGGTGTGATGTCCCATGCCCCCTCAATCATGAAGGTATTGTTCTTGAATGCCTTGTTTTCGGGATAAGTTCTGGTCATGAGGTCTAACAACACGGTATATTTGTCATCGATCACCAGTTTGTTGCCCAATGCTACATAATTACAGTATTTTCCTTTCAGATATTCCACCTCATTGACCGACCATATATTTTCTAATCTTAGGCGGTCTGTTAGATCGCGGCCTCCACGCCACATCAAATTGTATGAGTAAAGATTCCTGTCTTCCGGGGTTGCAAAGAAACTTTGAGATATCTGGAATGCCAGATTATCGTCTTTACTGACTTGATATCCGGCAGATACTCCAAATTGATAGCACGCCACATTTGCTATAAAAAGATTCGGACACATCAAATTGATAGGAGCTCTGTCATACTCATATCCTCCGACCTTAACCACCTGCTTGCCTGCACCGAAATCCCATTTACCCCTATGATAGTTCAGGTCGAGGATATCTGTCTGATCCCAGAAGGTGTTGTCTTTGGGTGTTCTTGAGAAACGTTGCCTCCATGTGTAGGTCAAGCCTTCAGTCAGTTCTCCATGTGCCTTCAATGCTATGTATTTGCCGATAAATCCGGTCTGCGACCTGTCTAATTCCTTATGCGTCACCAATTGCCAGTCAAGACGCGCATCTACATCAAGAGATATGAGATGATCTTCCTCACTCGGCTCCGCTCTATCTGCCTGCATGGTGAATGAACTCAGAGATATTCCTATCACAGCTGCCGCAGCAGCCATCCTCATTAGTTTCATAAAATGTTTATTTTCTATATCTGTGTGGGGATGCAACCTGATGCGTCCGCAACTGTTCTTTTTATTGCGCAAAATTAGAAAAATTCTACTAATAACACAAATTTAAACCGAATTATTTCTATCAAATTTCCATAAAATATATATGTCTCATTTGGATTTCTCGCAATATTTTTGTAATTTTGCGAATCAAAATGAATAGAAACCCCAATCTTACCATCATGACTGTAACCGACAGATTTCTCGAATTTATCAAATTCGACACCCAAAGCGACGAAGAGACTAATCTCACTCCCTCCACTCCGGGACAAATGACTTTCGCACGTCATCTCAAGACCGTGGTTGAGGATATGGGCCTTGAGGATATCACCCTCGATGATAACGGTTACCTTATGGCGACTCTTCCTGCCAACACCGACAAGAATGTACCTACCATCGGTTTCATTGCCCACATGGATACTGCTCCCGACATGAGCGGACGCCATGTCAATGCTCGAATCATCAATAACTACGACGGCACCACGATAACCCTTAACGACAAACTGAATATCCACATGAGTCCGGAAGAGTTTCCGGAACTGCTCAACTATGTAGGACAGGATCTAATAGTGACCGACGGCACGACTCTCCTTGGGGCCGACGACAAGGCGGGGATTGCAGAGATTCTTACTGCAGTGGCTCGTCTCCAGGCTAACCCCGACGTAAAGCATGGTAAGATCAGAATTGCGTTTAATCCCGACGAGGAGATCGGAAAGGGTGCTCATAAGTTCGATGTAGCACGATTCGGTTGCGATTTCGCCTACACTATGGACGGCGGAGCTGTCGGTGAACTCGAATATGAGAATTTCAATGCAGCTTCTGCAAAGGTGACTATCAAGGGACGCAACGTGCATCCCGGCACTGCCAAGCACAAGATGGTGAATTCAATCCGCGTCGCAAACCAGTTTATCCAGATGCTTCCACGTTGGGAAACTCCGGAACACACCGAAGGCTACGAAGGTTTCTATCATCTTATCGGCATTGAAGGTTCAGTTGAACAGACTGTCCTGACTTATATTATTCGCGACCATGACCGAGCCCGCTTCGAAAGCCGCAAGCGCGAGATAGAGCATCTTTGCCGCAAGACCAACATGGAACACCCGGGAAGTTGCTCTGTAGAGATCAACGACCAATACTACAATATGCGTGAAAAGATCGAGCCGGTTATGCATATTATCGAAATTGCCGAAAAAGCTATGCGTGAAGCTGGTGTGACTCCCAAGGTGCAGCCGATACGTGGTGGCACAGACGGTGCTCAGCTGTCGTTCAAAGGTCTGCCTTGCCCCAACATTTTTGCCGGTGGCGAGAACATGCACGGTAGATATGAGTATGTGGCGATCCAGTCGCTCGAAAAGGCTACTGATGTGATTTTCAACATAGCGAAGATTGTGGCTGAATAATTCCACAGAAAACGGAAAACGGACAACGGAAAACGACCCCCTTGAAAAAACTGATCGTAGTCACCGGACCCACGGCTTCAGGAAAGACCGATCTTGCCGTGAGGCTCGCTCTTGAACATGACACCGAAATAATCTCAGCCGACTCGCGGCAGATCTATTGCGGAATTCCTATAGTCACCGCCATTCCTGACATGGATCAGAGGATGGGGGTGACTCATCATCTTATGGAGATGCTTCCTCTCGATGCCTATTATTCCGCAGCTATGTTTGAGGAAGATGCATTAAGAATAGCTCACGAAATTTGGAAATATCGTGATGTAGCAATAGTTTGCGGCGGTTCTATGATGTATGTGGACGCTCTCATTCATGGCATCGACGAACTTCCTACGGTTCCCGACAAGATACGGTTTCCATTGATGGATGAATGGAAAGAAAAAGGTGATGATTGGCTCCGGGATAGGCTCAAGGCTCTTGACCCTGACTATTACCGTCAGGTCGACCTCGCAAATATGAAGCGTGTGTTCCACGCTGTGGAAATATGCATGACTGCCGGGGTAACATATACCTCCCTGCGTACAGGAAAAAGAAAAACCAGGGATTTCGAAATTGAGAAAATTGTGATAGAAATGCCAAGAGAGGAGTTATTCGGTAGAATCAACCGTAGGGTGCTCCGCATGGTCGATGCCGGACTCGAGGAAGAGGCTCGAAGGGTGTATCCTAACCGACACCTTAACTCGCTCAACACTGTAGGGCTCAAGGAAATGTTTGCCTACTTCGATGGTCTTATGGACTATGACACAGCCGTAGCCCGCATTCAAAAAAACACCCGTGTCTACGCCAAGAAACAACTCACCTGGCTCGCCCGCACACAAATGAGGTCGGAGCCATAATGATTATGCTTAACCCCCAGGCTCCATCCTGGGGTGAAGCCAACAAAAGCAAAACAGCCTCGGAGAGGCATCTTATAGTTATAAAATAAATGAATAAAATACTAAAAATATCTCTAATAATTCTCCTCCTCGCAGGAGTGATCTATTTCGGATGCCGTCTCGCGAGAGCTGATAAGCCATCGCCAGAAAGCGAAGCACTCGGTCTTGGGGATATCGAGGAAGTGAGGCTTCCGAAAAACTTGCCTTCAATAGTCAAGGAGTATGAAGGATTCACAGTTAATTTCAATCCCGAAAACCGCACCCCAAACTGCGTGGCATGGATACTTCAGGGAAATGAAACTGAAGGGGCTTCTACGCGCAGCAACAAGTTCTGGACCGATCCTGACGTTGAAGGCTGCCCCGATACCCGCGACTACAGCCGTTCCGGATATGACCGAGGTCATTTATGCCCTGCCGGAGAACAAAAATGGAGCAACGAGGCAATGCACCATAGTTTTGTGATGACAAATATTTGCCCTCAGAAACATGAACTGAACTCCGGAGCATGGAAAACACTCGAGGATAAGGAGCGGGTATGGGCAAAACGGGACTCAATGCTCGTAATAGTTGCAGGCCCCATCTACGAAGAATCCGACACCGAAAGAATCGGATATGGCAAAGTCCGCGTACCATCAGCTTTCTTCAAGGTCCTTCTCGCCCCTTATGCACAACCCATGCGTGCCATCGGATTCGTATATCCCAACATGTACTGTCCCGGCAACCTCTCGGAATATGCCACAACTGTTGATGAAGTGGAGAAACTAACGGGCTTCGACTTCTTCTCATCACTCCCGGATGAGATAGAAAACGACATAGAATCCACCACCTCATTCAAAGACTGGAACTCCAACAAAAAGAAAAAGAAATCCCCCTCAACCTCTCCCCCACAAAAGCAAGATAAGTAAAAAGCGATCTCCGAGCGCGTCCCATTCGATTCAAACAAAAGCAAGATAAGTAGAAAGCGATCTCCGAGCGCGCAAAAGAGAATCATACAAAAGCAAGATAAGTAATAAGCGATCTCCGAGCGCGCAAAAGAGAATCAAACAAAAGCAAGATAAGTAAAAAGCGATCTCCGAGCGCGTCCAAAGAGAATCAAACAAAAGCAAGATAAGTAGAAAGCGATCTCCGAGCGCGTCCCATTCGATTCAAACTTAAAAATTAAAAAAGTGACAACAATCCTCGCCCCTGCAACGCCCCACGGCAAAGGCGCCCTCGCAATACTCCGCATCTCAGGCCCCGATGCCATCTCAATAGTAGACTCCGTATGGAAAGGTAAATCCCTCGCTGACGTCCTTTCCCATACAGTCCATTTAGGTTGCATAGCAGATGAATCAGGCAACATCCTCGACCAAGCCGTAGCCACAGTTTTCCGTGGTCCAAAATCCTTCACCGGTGAAGACTCCGTTGAACTATCCCTACACGGCTCCCCATGGATTGTACGCGAGGTGACCAACCTCCTCCTCCGTAAAGGCGCAAGAGGTGCCGAGCCCGGTGAGTTTTCACGTCGTGCCTATATGAACGGCAGAATGGACTTAGCCTCTGCAGAGGGCGTAGCAGACCTCATCGCATCATCATCAAAAGCGGCCCACCGGCTTGCTATCCAACAGACGCGAGGTGCCTTCTCAAAGGAATTCAACCAACTACGCGACAAACTCATAGAACTCGCATCTCTCCTTGAACTCGAACTTGACTTCTCGGAAGAAGATGTGGAATTCGCAGACCGCTCCAAACTAATGGAGACCGCACAGATACTCCTCACAAAGATCGACCGACTTACTAACTCTTACGCTGCTGGACGAGCCTTCAAGGAAGGAGTTCCTGTAGTGATTGCCGGCATACCGAATGTTGGTAAATCCACCCTTCTCAACGCACTCCTACAAGATGAGAAAGCCATAGTCTCCGACATCCCGGGCACAACCCGCGACATTATAGAAGACACATGCGAGATTGACGGAGTTCTATTCCGATTCATCGACACAGCAGGACTCCGTGATTCTGCCGACATTGTTGAAAGCATCGGCATAGACCGCGCCCGTCAACGCCTCACCAAAGCATCCATTGTGCTTTGGCTCATCGACCCACTCTCCCCCATCGCAGAACAAACCGACGAGCTGCAAAAAGCCATCACTGACCTCATCGACCACCAGAAAATTATCCCCGTAATAACCAAAGCCAACTCAAAGGAAGTTTCAGAGGAAGCTATCTTAGCTGTAGAGACAGCCCTAAGCACTCTGCTAAATAATAAACCTCATGTTGCTGACATCCTAAAAATATCAGCAAAAGAAGAAGTTGGCATTGAAGACTTGTGCGAAGCCCTGAAAAAAGCCTCCACAACCGACTATGACCCCGAAAAAGAACTACTCTTGACCAACGCCCGCCACTATGGAGACCTCCTCCGTGCCGGCAATGCCCTACGCCAAGCCATCTCCCAGATGCAGGCAGGAGCCTCCGCCGACTTCATAGCCATGGACATCCGCGAAGCCACCACCGCCCTCTCCTCCCTAACCGGAGCCATCACCACCCCCGACCTCCTAAACTCCATCTTCCAAAACTTCTGCATCGGCAAATAAGGAAGCTTTTTTGTCAAATTGTCATCTTGTCAATCTGTCATTTAGTCTAAGAAAAATCAATTTGTCATCATGTCAATTTGTCAATTTGACATCAATAAATAAAAACTATGTCAGTATCATTCTCTTCAGCCCCCTCCTACCTCTGGCTAAACACCTGGGTATTAGCTAACATCATAGAATTAGCCACCCAATCTTTCTGCAATCGCTTTGTAGATTTCAGAATTGATCCTGGCCATCGCCTCTACGACCAGATGACACAAGCCGCCAGATCCATTCGTGCCAATATCGCTGAAGGCTCCGGTCGCCATGAAACCTCTTTTGAAACTGAAATGAGACTAACAGACGTTGCCCGTGCGAGTGCTCACGAACTTCTCGGAGATTTCCTTAACTACATGATGCGTCACTCCCTGGCGGCATGGACCACCGAAGACAGCAGATTCAAGGAAGTCATTGAATTCAGACTCGCAAAACCCACATACAGCCAAAATTTCATATCAGACGCGATAGAACATATCAAATCCCAAAAATCACAACTCGACAAATACCTTGAAAGCAATTCTGCAGAAGACGCCGCAAATTGCCTGATAGTATTATGCCTTAAAATCAACTCAATGTTGACAAGCATGCTTGCAGCTCAGCTTAAAGACTTCAAGGACAACGGAGGCTTCACTGAAGCCTTATCCCAAGAGCGTATAGAAACCCGAAGAGAAAAATCAGCATCAGAAGGAGCACCCAAATGTCCAAAATGCGGCAAACCCATGCTACGACGCACCATCCAACGTGGCACTCGCCATGGCCAACAATTCTGGGGCTGCTCCGCCTACCCTACTTGCCCTGGCACCCTCAACATCTGAATCTACCAATATGTCACTCTCTCATTTTGCCATGGTGTCAGTTTGTCAAAGAAAAAATTCAAATTGTCAATTTGCCATCTTGTCAATTTGTCAGAGAAAAAAATCAATCTGTCACTTTGACATCTACTCATTTCGTCAATCCATCTCTTTGTCACTTTGACATCTCTCATTTCGTCAATCCATCTCTTTGTTTCCTTGTCTAACCCTCCTCATTTTGTCAATCCATCATTTTGTCACTTTGACATCTCCTCATTTCGTCAATCCATCTCTTTGTCACTTTGACATTTCCTCATTTTATCAATCCATCATTTTGTCTCCTTGTCCAACCCAAGTCATTTTGTCACTCCATCATTTATAATTCATCATTCATCATTTATTATTCTAATTCTTCCTCCCTCACCCCCGCCCACTCCCTCGACCGCCTAAAACACCTCTACGAAACATCTGAAAATTAAAGTATAACCTTCATGCTGTAGTTTGACAGTATGGAGGTTAATATTTACATATGTCCCATTATCAGAA
>CAYQXG010000096.1:0-10548 GCA_964421525.1 uncultured Sangeribacter sp.
AACGACCCCGAGATTACAAATCACGTGCTCTGGCCAACTGAGCTAAAGAGGCATCATTTAAATTTCAGTCTTGTGAGCTTATCACCAAATCAATCCTGAAATCGAGTGCAAAGTTATAACATTTTTTTCGATTCGCCAAATTTTTCAGCAAAAAAAAGCATGCTCATTCAATTTTTTTTTGACAGCATGCTTTTATTTTCTCATTTACTGATTATACACACCTGATATTCAATAAAATATTTTTATCACTCAACTGTCACGGATTTAGCGAGATTGCGAGGCATATCCACATTCTTACCCTTATTGATAGCTATGTAGTAAGAGAGCAACTGAAGAGGGATACTGGTGATGATCGGAGTCAGGCACTCCGGAACGTCGGGCACCTCGATCACATGGTCGGCAAGATTCCTGATTTCCTTGTCGCCTTCGGTGACAATAGCTATCACACTGCCATGACGAGCCTTAACCTGCTGCACATTGTTTACGATCTTCTCATAAAGATGGTCGTTTGGTGCAATGATAACCGTAGGCATCTCAGCATCTATCAACGCAATCGGACCATGCTTCATCTCCGCAGCCGGATATCCTTCTGCATGAATATAAGATATTTCCTTGAGCTTTAGCGCACCTTCAAGAGCCACAGGATAACTATAGCCACGACCGAGATAGAGGAAATTGTGCGCATAAGTGAAAATCAGCGACAACCGCTCAATCTGCTCGTTAAGTTTTAGAGTCTGCTTCACATATTCAGGAATCTGGAGGATTGCTTCACCAATCTTTACAAGATCCTCCTTTGCCATTGTGCCCTTAAGCTCTGCTATAGCCATTGCTATAAGGGTCAACACCATCACCTGGCCCGTAAAAGCCTTGGTGGATGCAACCCCGATTTCAGGGCCTACGTGAATATAAGTTCCGGAATCTGTATTACGAGGTATGGAGCTTCCCACAACATTACTTATACCATACACGTACGCACCTGCATCATGTGCCATCTGTATTGCTGCAAGCGTATCGGCTGTCTCGCCGCTCTGCGAAACTGCTATAACCACATCTCTATCATCAAGAACCGGGTTGCTGTAACGGAATTCACTTGCATATTCGACCTCAACAGGAATTCGGCACATATCCTGAATCAAGTATTTTCCTATCAACGATGCATGCCATGAAGTGCCACAAGCTACAATAATGATACGTTTTGCATTGATAAACTTATCCTTGCTGTCTTGAACACCGCTAACTATCACATTCCGGCCGCCATCAACAACCCTGCCCCTTATGCAGTCGCGAAGTGTGTATGGCTGCTCAAATATCTCCTTCAGCATGAAATGCGGATAGCCACCCTTCTCAAGCTGTGAAATAGAGAACTCAAGGGTCTTGACATCAATTTTTGTCTCCTCATTGTTCAGGTTCATGAGCTTCAAAGGCTCTCCTTTCTTTATAACAGCTATCTCGTCATCTTTCACATATACCACATCTTTCGTGTATTCCACAATTGGCGTGGCATCGGATGCAAGGAACGTCTCACCTTCCCCAATGCCGATTACGAGCGGCGAACTCTTGCGGGCGGCAATAATCGTGTCAGGTTTATTTTTCTCGATGACCGCGATGGCATAAGCACCGACTACCTGACGCAAAGCCTCTCTCACCGCATCAAGCAGAGTGCAGTCATTGTTTGTCCTTATATATTCTATTAGTTGAACAAGAACCTCCGTGTCGGTTTTCGACCTGAATGTGCAGCCATTTTGAATCAAGGCGTCCTTAAGCACCTTGTAGTTCTCGATAGTGCCATTATGGACAAGAGCTATCTCACCATCCTCGCTGTAGTGAGGATGAGCATTTGCATCTGACGGCTCTCCATGGGTTGCCCAGCGTGTATGGGCAATTCCGGTATGACCTGAAGTATCCTTATCATCGCAATACTTCTCAAGGTTCGACACCTTGCCAAGCGTCTTGTAGACATTTAGGGTCCCTTCCGGACTGACAAGAGCTACTCCGGCACTGTCATATCCACGGTATTCAAGCCTATGCAAGCCCTTAATCAGAATCTCATAAGCATCACGATCACCTACGTATCCTACTATTCCACACATATTCGTAAGTTTTTATATTAGTCACAAAATCTTATCTTTTAGCACTATCGCTGCAGAGATGCCATATCCCTTTTTCAATAACGCATAATAATTGCATGTTATTATACTGTTCCGGTCTTTTAACCAAATTTTTATTCATCCTTAGTGCTTTCTACATCATGATCATCCTTGTGGGCTACAAGATAGTCCCATGCAGCGTCATGATCATTCGGTATCACCCCATCGAGAATAGCATCTTTCACCATCTGCTTAAGCCTTGAGATCTCCTGCGAAGGCGGGATACCAAGCCTCTCCATTATCTCATTGCCGTTGATAGGGTTTTTCCATTTCCTATAGTCGTCGGCGGCTATGATTTCTTTCATGCGTTCTCTAAGCGCCATAAAGCCGTCGAGTGCAGATTTCACTTTCACCGGATTGCGTGAAGTCAGATCAGATTCTGCAAGTATCATCAAATCTTCCACGTCTTCTCCGGCATCGGTCAACAGGCGTCTCACTCCGGAGTCGCTAACACCCTCCTCCCCCACTTGCTGCGGTCGCATGTGAAGACCCACAAGCTTTTGCACATATTTCATCTTGTCATTGAGCGGCATCTTCATTGCATGAAATATGCGGGGCACCATTCTTTCGCCAATAAAATTATGGTTATGGAATGTCCAACCGAGATTATTGTCCCATTTCTTGGTCACAGGCTTTGCTATGTCATGCAACAGGGCAGCCCATCGGAGCCATTCGTTATCTGATCGTTCGGCGACGTTATCTACCACCTTCAGTGTATGAAGGAAATTATCTTTGTGAGCACGGCCTCCTACGGAATCCACTCCTTTTAGAGCATAGACCTCCGGCATTATGCGTTCTAAAAGTCCGCTTTCATCGAGAAGTAAGAAACCGATCGATGGACGATTTGACCGCATTATCTTGCCCAGTTCGTCATTAATGCGTTCCTTTGTGATAATCTCGATTCTATCGGCATTTCGTTTAATTCCGGCAAAAGTTGCGGGAAGTATCTCAAATTCAAGCTGGGTAGCGAACCTTATGGCTCTCATCATTCTGAGAGGGTCGTCACTAAATGTTATATCCGGATCAAGAGGCGTCCTGATAATCTTTCTGGATAGATCGGCTAATCCGTCAAACGGGTCGACAAGATCTCCAAATCTATCCTTGTTCACACATATAGCCATTGCATTTATGGTGAAGTCGCGTCTCTTCTGATCGTCGTCCAATGTTCCGTCTTCAACAATTGGATTTCTCGAATCCCGTGTATAACTTTCTTTCCTTGCTCCAACAAATTCCAGTTCTTTGTCTTTATGGCGAATCTGCGCAGTACCATACGTGGCATACACAGTAAGCTTACCCTTTTTGCCGAGAGTGTGTGCCACTGCCTTTGCAAGTTCAATGCCACTGCCCACGGTCACGAAGTCAATGTCGGCGGAATGGCGCTTTAGGAAAATGTCACGCACATATCCACCAACGACATAAGCTTCAAGCCCAAGACTGTCGGCAGTCTCACCTACCAGCCTGAAAATTGGATCATTGAGGTTATCCTTAAGATTTTTCGGCATCATTGGTCTGCGGATTACTTGGCTTCTGTTCTCTATTTCGCTGCTGACGACGTTGACGACGCTGGTTGCCGGTTTTGCGGCTGCCATCACCTGCCTGCGTGTTCTGCTCACCTTCTGATTGCTGGTGGCCCTTGTTGTCGTGCACTGCCGAGCCAATATTGTGGTTATGCTTGTGCTTAGATTTCTTTTTCTTGGCCTTGTCAAATCTTGTCAGGGCATCCTGATCTGTCAGGTCGATATATTCTCGTCTTTCTGTGGCATTATCATCATCTTCTGTCAGACGGTCAACCTTTATCCCTTGCTTGTTAAGTGCAATAATTTCAAACGCCCTTGATGCAGGAATCACCACTAAGTTAGCACCCATCTTCTTGTCTGTGCTGTAGGTCAGTGTGCGTGTGAGAATGTCTGTCTTAAAAAGATAGTAATCTGAATCTTTAGTCTGAAGCACTGTGTCTTTAGAGGGGATCTGCTTCACTGCTTCAGCGTAAGCGTCAATTTCAAAATTAAGGCAGCATTTTAGTTTTGCACACTGTCCCGCAAGTTTCTGAGGATTCATGGAGAGATCCTGCATGCGTGCAGCGCCGGTTCCCACGCTCACAAAATGTGTCATCCAGCTGGAGCAACATAGCGGGCGCCCACATGGACCAATACCTCCTATACGTCCTGTTTCCTGACGGGCACCTATCTGCTTCATCTCGATTCTTACCTTGAATTCCTCAGCAAGAATCCTGATCAACTTTCTGAAATCGACACGTTCATCAGCTATATAGTAGAAGATAGCCTTACTACCATCACCCTGATATTCCACATCACCAATCTTCATGTTCAGGCCAAGTTCCTCAGCTATAGCCCTCGAACGAATCATGGTGCCATGTTCCCTGCTACGCGCCTCGTTGAATCTTTCAATGTCGGATGGACGCGCTTTGCGGAACACTTTCTTTAACTCTTCAAGATTATCGGGATCAAGCTTTGCCTTCACCATCTGCATTCTTACGAGAGGACCAACCATGGTAACCTGACCGATATCATGACCATTGGCTGCCTCGACGGCTACTGTGTCGCCAATCTCAAGATTAATCTTGAAAGGATTCAGATAGAAACCGGCTCTTGTGTTCTTAAATTGCACCTGTACCGCAGGGAAATCAGCCGCTGTTGAGATATCTCCGAGCCAATTGGTCGCAAATAGCTTACCGCGCGGTTCCCGACGCCAGCCCATCACCTTATGGCTACCGCAATCTCCACAGCCAACTCCGGAATTATCCTGCGATCCGCAACAACCTTCTCCGCATCCTGAATCACAACCGTTGCAGTCTGTGCAGTCAGGAATAGGAATCTTTTCTATTTCGCTCATAGACTCGCCTCCTGATTATTTGGCATAAGCCACCGCACGGGTCTCACGAATTACTGTTATCTTAACCTGGCCGGGATATGTGAGTTCATCCTGAATTTTCTTAGCTATGTTTGCCGACAGGCTCTCTATTTCCTCATCTGAAATCTTATCAGCTCCTACAATCACGCGAAGCTCTCTACCGGCTTGGATTGCGTATGTCTTGATGACCCCAGGATAGGAAAGTGCGAGTTGCTCAAGATCGTTAAGGCGCTTGATATAGGCTTCTACTATCTCACGACGAGCTCCCGGGCGAGCACCGGAAATCGCATCACACACCTGTACTATTGGTGAAAGAAGTGATGTCATCTCCACTTCGTCGTGGTGCGCTCCAATTGCATTGCAGATATCAGGTTTTTCCTTAAATTTCTCTGCAAGCTTCATGCCAAAGATAGCATGTGGGATTTCCGGATCATCGTCTGGAACCTTACCTATGTCATGGAGGAGTCCGGCACGGCGCGCCTTCTTAGGATTAAGACCAAGCTCAGCAGCCATTATTGCGCAGAGATTTGCTGTTTCACGAGCATGCTGAAGAAGATTCTGCCCATAAGAAGAACGATATTTCATCTTTCCAACCATTCTGATAAGTTCAGGATGAAGGCCATGTATACCAAGGTCGATGCAAGTACGCTTACCGGTCTCATTTATCTCTTCTTCAATCTGCTTCCTTACCTTTGCTACAACTTCTTCTATGCGTGCCGGGTGGATTCGGCCATCAAGCACAAGCTGATGCAGTGCAAGACGAGCTATTTCTCGACGCACCGGATCAAAACCAGAAAGCACAATTGCCTCAGGGGTATCATCTACAATAATCTCAATTCCGGTGGCAGCTTCGAGGGCACGGATATTGCGGCCTTCTCGACCAATGATCCTACCCTTTATCTCATCATTCTCAATGTGGAATACAGTCACAGAATTTTCAACAGCAGCTTCAGTTGCAACTCGCTGTATCGACTGAATAACTATTTTCTTTGCCTCTTTATTAGCGGTGAGCTTAGCCTCATCCATAATATCGTTGATATAACCCTGGGCTGCAGTTCTTGCTTCGTCCTTAAGACTTTCGATGAGCCTCTCTCTTGCTTCGTCGGCGGAAAGACCTGAGATATGCTCAAGCTGTTCTTGAGCTTGACGATAGAGGTGCTCAACCTCCCCTTTACGTGCCTCAAGGGTTCGTTCTAAATTCTCAGCGTTATTGATCCGAGTGTCGAGGCTCTGTTTCTGCGAGTCCAGTTCCTTCTTACGGCGGTTTAAATCAGCTTGCTGCTGGTTGAGCTGAATCTCACGCTGTTTTGCGCGCGCTTCCGAAGCCTGGGCTTTCTGTAGTTTTGCATTTGCATTGCGGTCTGCATCAGATAGTATTTTCACTTCCTGCTCGCGAGCCTCGATAATCTTTTTCTCCTTTATTACTTCAGCGTCCTTTCGGGCATCTTCCAATATCATCTGAGCCCTACTGCTTGCGCTTTTCCTACTCATAGCCGAAGCCACTGCATAACCTACTATAGCTGCTAACACGGCTATTATGATCCATATTGGTGTTGTCATCTTTGTTTATTCTATAACTGTTTTTTATATTATTTATTAATTTATCTCTCCTTAATGCAGACAGGACAGTTTCGAATACGCACCTACTCCCCTCCGGCCTGTGGTGGTGGAAGGTATCGGCAAAGCTACCAGTTAAAGAATAATAAATGAGAAAAATACAGATCAATAAACGTCAAAATCATCGGTCTCAACGTCGGTTGGTTCTGTGCATGCATCGCCACAAAGTCTTTCTGCCTCGTTGAGCAGATTTTCGGCTTCATCTATTTCTTGCTGGCGTTGTTTAGCCAGATAATAATAGGCCGATGCATAATGATATGCCGCCATAGCCAGAATTTCCTTATCTCCTTTTCTGGGATACTTAGCCTTGAGCTCCATGATCTTAAGTCTTATTTCAGACTCAATCATCCTGACTGTATCCTGTTCAGAAAATAGAACCGGGAAAGACACCCGTTCTCCGGCTACATTGACTACTATATTGATTTTTGTCTCTTTAGAATTCATCAGCTGATATCCGCGTCTTCCTTGAGGAGAGAAACGCACCTATCTATTTTTGCGATCAACCGTTTAAGGCGTCGACGTGCCGAGATCAAATTGTCCGGGGAGTCGGCAAGTCTATGCGACACAGTGAGGAAATCAACTTCCATCTGTGCCTCCTTAAGGTCTTTCCGGCTATCATCAAGCTGTCGCTTCAGTGACTCCACTTCTTGCGACAGCCGCTCGTTTTCAGTGCGAAATTGGTCTCTTTGCGATGCCAATGCCTCTATTGTCGAGCGCAGATCTTTGATTACTCGGAGCAGTTGTCGGGCCATATTTCGGTAAATCTCCACAAAATTAATAAACTTTTTGGAAATTTCCAAATAAAATCACCAATTGATACCATTGAGACGCGACGATTGCTTGTCGTATTTAATATCTTTAAGCAAGGAAGACTTCACTGCTACGTTGAAATTGAAACTTTTATAGACACCCACTGGAATGATTGAACACGACATCGTGAAGCAATGCATGTCACGCGAGATATTGCAGTTCATATAAGCTATTTTCTTTGCTTGAAAATCGTAGCTGCACGACATTGAGAAATTCCAATTTTTAGTAGGTCTCAACGATCCTGACACCGACAGATTCTGTGTAAATCTGCCATTATAATCCATTTTCTTATAATTGAAAGTACCAAGGCCATAGTTTACAGAATAGTTGAACGTCAAACTCCACGGACATTCCCAGGGTGTATAGCCATCTACATCATTCTGTCTTTGTTCCTCTTCACCATCCCTGTTATTGCGAGAGCCTCGCCTGCTTAATGACGCGTCTCCATCAAGATCCCCATTTTCCCCATCTCCGTCATAGCCATCGCCATTTTGATTCTTATTATCCGGACTCTTACTTTTTTTCTTTTTAAAGGTATTGTTATTGAAGGTATAGCTGAAAGAAGTTCCTGTTGATGTCAGCTTCACCCAACCTTTATGAGCCTGCAGACGTGTTTTATTCACTCTGACCGGAGTCCCGTTGGAATTCAATGCGTAAGTATATGGATCCCACGTAGCGCTTAAGTTCAAATTAAAATTCTTAGCAAGCCGTAGCAGTATTGAGGTATTGAGATTGCTCCAGTTCATAGAATCAGCTGCAAAGTTATAGCTTTGACTCAACGAGAGGTTCTCAATAAGTGATACCTTCTTTACTCCTGTTGAATCTTTGTCGCTTTTGACCTTCATCTCAAGATTGTTTGAGATCGATAAGGAAACAGCGCTCGATTTTCCGGCACTTGGACTACCGAATATACCATGCTGAAAATAATTATATTTTGTTGTGACATTCTTTCCTGCCTTGTCAATATAGGAATACTGTCCATACACTCCCCACATTGGATCAGAGAAGTCGGGAGAATAGGAGAAAGACAGACTCGGGGTCATCACATGGCGGATCATCTGCACCTTATCGCCCAAAAACTTCATAGGTTTGAAGAAACCGTATATTTTTGTATCTGCCGACAATGATGCTGAAAAATCAAACAGATTATAGAATCCATAGCAGGTGTCTTTTACTTCGGCAGAAGCATTGGGATCCCACTCCCGTTTGATTTTTGAAGTGTACATGCGATCGGTCATTGAGATTGATGGCGACACATTAATGTATTTCAGCATTGAGAATGTAGCGGATACAGGAACAGAGTGACGCAATCCGTTACGCCAGTCTTTTATCAGACTTTTCTTGAAAAAGACATCTTGTTGGGCCGTAAGTGAATTTTGGAATTGTCCACTATAGCTCAACTTGATTTTTTCATACCATTTCTCACTCCCGGCAGCCTTTTTGCGCTTGAATGGAGCAACTTGTCCTAAAGTGACATTGAGATTAGGGAAAGATACTGCCAGTGTTGAATCCTGCGTACGCTGGCTGATGTTCATTGAAGTACTCGCAGTCCACTTAGTCCCCGGAAATCTGTAAGTGAGGTTGACGGTGCTCGACTTTGTGTTCTCGGTGAAGGAGTTTGAATAATAAGAGTTCAGGTCATTACGTGTGTAGCCGGATGTCGAGAAATTTACAGATGCAGAGAAAGATAGATTAGGATTCGACTTAGTATCCATCGTGTGGCTCCAGATCACCTGAAAGTTGTTTTGTTTCGAATAGTCCGGCAAACCTTTGTCACCCATGACGGTCGTCAGGTATGATATGTTGAATGAACCACTATATTTATATCTCTTCTTATAAGTTGATCTACCCGTGAGTCCCCATGAACCCTTTGTGTAGATTTCCCCGGTTAACGCTAAGTCAACATAATCGCTGAAAGCAAAATAATAGCCACCGTTTCTCATATAGAATCCACGGTTATAGTCATCGCCGAAACTTGGGAAAATTATTCCGGAGGAATACTCCTTAGTGAAAGGGAAATAACCGAATGGAAGGGCAAGCGGAAGCGGGACATCGGCAACCACCATATAAACACCACCTGTCACTACATCCTTGCCGGGACGCATCTTTCCTTTGGTCATTTGAAAATAGAAGTGTGGATGATCGTGATCGGAACAAGTAGTATAACGTGCACTTTCTGCAAAGAAACTGCCATCTTCCATTTTTTTAGCTCGTCCACCTGTCAGAAATCCTTCCCCTTGCTCTGTATTAATATCCGTTATAAATCCTCGCTGGTTTTTAAAATTGAACGACATGGTTTTTGATTCATAGGTATCTCCACCATCTTGAAAAACAGGCTTCCCTTTAATTTCACCAATGCTATCGATTCTACCATTAGCATATACTGTGGTAGAATCCATAACCATCTTAATTTCTTCAGCATTCAATTTAAACTGGCCATATTCTACTTGTCCGTCACCAAACAAATAGGCGAGTTTATTCCCTAAAAGAATTACAGAGTCTTTTGCCGAAAATGCGACACCACTTTCAATGTCAACCTTCTCACGGTTAATTCGTGTCAAACCACTTCTGTCATTTTCAATAGAATCTGATTCTATTATCCTTTCCCTTTGGAACTCATCGACATCAATCGTGTCACCATCAACAGAAATAGTGTCTTGTTCAAGAATTTCATTTACTATGGTATCACTTTCAAGACTAAGCAATGCAGTTGGTTTTATTGAGTCGATCAATGGCTTTATGCCAATGAGAGTATCTCCTTCCGGCAGATTTGTTGCTACTATCTCACGCAAATTAGTCTTGGGCAGAGCAGTTACTGAATCATCCCCCAAATCAGTATTAGATGATGATACATAATAAACTCCCTCATGCACACGCATAGCTGGTTGAGCAAGTACAAGTGCAAGGAACGATAATGCTAATATTATGAAGAAAAATCGTCGCATAATATGGGGCAAAATTACAAAAAAATATTGATATAAACCCCATGTTTAACATAAAATAATATATTTAAGACCCATTCCTAACTTATCAATGTATCAGTGGTAAAAAAAAAGCACCCGGTCATGTGACCGGGTGCCGTAAGGTGGCGATTACCTACTCT
>CAYQXG010000097.1:0-10399 GCA_964421525.1 uncultured Sangeribacter sp.
GTCAAGTGAGACATTATCCGCTTTAACCCCAAATATCTTTTTTGCTAATGTTGTTCTTCTGTCAGTAATAGTTGATTTTGCTCTATTCAAAAGAATTGAAATGTCCCTTGGGGTTATTCCGCATCTTATTAGTAACGCAACTTGGTATTCTTTTTCGCTTAATTTGTCTATAGTCAGTATCCTGAGTTTTGATTTGAATTCAGGGGATGAGCAATTAACAGCCTTTTCAATCTCAGCCCATATCTCTCTATTATTATTTGATATCCCCTTATTTTCCGAAATCATTTTATTTAGTAATGTTACTATTGGAGATTTCAATAGGTTTGAATCAAAACATCGTTTTTTAATTTGGTCTTTACAAACGTGCTGGAGACTTTCTATCAGCTTATCTTTAAGTATAGACCTATGAGATTCGATGAAGTACGTATCTTTTATTTCATTAACTGTTGTGGATGGTGTTTGGGGTATAACGGATTGAAATATTTCTGCTTTTGAGGAATATTCTAATTGCTTAACTAATTGAATAGCCATTCTGAGTCTTAATTCATACTTCAGATTCCGGTACTTTAAGAGTCCTATGATGATAACAAAAATTAGAATTGAAATAATTCCTGCAATAATTATTGCGTTTTTTTCCTGTTGTACCCTTTCTTTTTCTCTTTCGGCGTTTTTACGCTGTTGATCTTTCTTGATATAGTTATATTTTGAGTTCTGGATCAAGGTCTCCTGAGAATCATATTTGTTAAGGTAAGAATCCATGAATTTTCCAAATGCTTCTCCTAAATATAATATCGAGTCCTTGGGAATTAACGGCTGAATTTCTGATGAAAAAAGTAACCTAAAACCAGAAATCCTATTATTAAACGAGGAATCGAGCGCCAATTCTTTAGAATACATATATGCCGTATCAAGTATACCGGCATTTTTATATATTTCTGCTGCTATTCCTATGGTATAGTTTTTACATAGAGAATCAGTCAAATGAGTTAATGGTCTTATTGCAATCAATGCTGAGTCATATTTTTCTTCATTTAGCAATGTTAAGGCGGATTGGACCTTAAGCCATACTTTATCCTCATAAGTCATTTTATCGGCATACCGATTAGCATCAGAAATATATTTTCTGGCATCACGCAGAGAGTTGCTGTTTATGAGCAGGGTGATTAGTTGCATGTAATCATAAAATACATCAGCACTGTCGTTAAGTTGTTTTGATATATTGATAGATTTTTCGATATATGGAATCGCTTGTCTATAAAGTCTGAGATCTTCAAGCAGTCTTCCGGTCTGGCTAAGCACATTGCTCTTAAATCTCAGATTCTTCTCTTCATCAGAAGTATTCTCTATTGCATCCTGAAAATACTTCAGTGCGGTTGGGAGATCACCCATGTCGGAGTAGACGCGGCCTCCATAATAAAGGGCTTCGGGATAAAAAGCGTCATGCTGATGATGAGAGTAATAGTCGATAACGTCAAGTATAAGACTATCGGATGTATGCATCACGTATGCCTTGTCTTTGCTTTTTATAGAAAGGAGGTCATAGCGGTGGCGGTCTCTTGGGGATAGGGAGGCATAGTCTATGCTGTCGAGCATCGACATGGCAAGGTGGGGATCACTGTCGCAAAGAGCATCTATGCGCTCAAAACTCTCAATCCTCTTTTCTTCACCTCTGCCACAAGACAGGAAGACAAATGCCAATAATAAGAATATGCTACCGATGACTTTCATGTCTAATTTACATCATACATAATTTAGAAAGAAAGGCCGAGGATTGCGGAACACTGTGCCTGACGGGTTGTGATGTCGTTGCATTCGAGACCTTGGAAGCGATAGTCGAAACCTATTGTCAAGGCATGCTTCCCAAGTTGCCAATCTGCACGAAGCCGACTCCTTACCTGCGGGCGGTTGCCCCACCAGCCAAAATGAGCAAGACCGTTGTGATTGCCCAAGTAAATTTCATAATAAGTCTCCCCATAAGCAGGGCAGAAGAAACAGCCTATGGATGGCACTTCAATGTGCTCGCTGATTTTCAAAGGCTTACCCAGTAATTTCAATTTGTCATATCCTACCCTGAAGGTAACATCAGCTCCTAAGCACATAAGAGCCTGTGCCGGATTGTTGCCATTGCGTGGAAGATAGATCACCCCTCCGTCCACTCCCGCCGTGGCTCCGGTTGCAAACTTAAATCCATTTTCAGAATCCCACAATCTTTCCACTCCCCATTTCAGATTAATGGCAAGATCGAGCATCCGGGAATTTTTTGCCGGACTAAGCAGATAGCCGTAGTCAATTGAAACTGACGCTTGCATCCCTACTGTTTTCTCACGCCATGCCGCATGGCGCCATTCGTAGGATAGTCCATAGCCCGGGCCGGTGTATGTGAGAGGTGAGAGGTAGGTACACCGCACTGTCTTATGTCCCATTGCCAATTCAAGATGCTGCTCGGCATGAATGCATAGTGAAATCGTTAGCAATGAAATGCAGACAGAAAGGATTCTTCTGATGTTTGCCATAAAATTGATTAAATAATTTGTCAAGCCCGGTGGCCGGACTTGACAAATAATGATTGGTGATCAATGAATAATGATCAATTAAAAATTCTAAATTATTCGCCCTTTTTCTCAGCGGCGGCGCGACGTGAGCGGCGGCGAGGCTGCGGCTGTTCGGCGACGATTTCCTCAACACCGGCAAGAACACCGTCGATAAGGATTCGACCGCAATATTCGCAAACAATCACCTTCTTGTGCATCTTGATCTCGAGCTGGCGCTGTGGGGGAATACGGTTGAAGCAACCACCACATGCGTTACGCTGAACGCACACGATGCCAAGGCCGTTGCGGGCATTCTTGCGGATACGCTTGAAAGCATTCAGGGTGTAGTCGTCGATCTTGGTCTCCAGTTCCTTTGCCTGCATCAGGAGCTTTTCCTCTTCCTGCTTTGTCTCTGAGATGATGTCTTCAAGTTCCTTCTTCTTGTCTTCAAGATTATGCTCGCGGTCGGTGAGTTCCTCCTGTGTCTTCACTATTTCCTCCTGCTTGTCGTTGATCTTGTGCTGGGCGTCGCGGATATTCTTCTCTGCAAGCTCAATCTCAAGATTTTCAAATTCCTTTTCCTTCTCAAGGAATGCAAACTCACGGTTGTTGCGGACATTGTTGATCTGCTCATCATAGCGGGCAATCTTCACCTTGCGGGCCTCGATGTCGCCTTTCTTCACATTGATTAGCTCGCTCTGTCGCGAGATTTCGTCCTGATAGTTCTGGATACGTGTCTGAAGACGGATGATGTCGTCTTCAAGGTCTTTGACCTCGAGAGGAAGTTCCCCGCGCACGCTTTTGATGCGGTCTACCTCCGAGAGGCATGTCTGAAGTTTGTAGAGTGCTGTAAGGCGTTCCTCTACCGAACGTTCTTTGTCGTTTTTCTTGTCTGTTGCCATATTTTTTAGTTGTCAGTTTTCAGTTGTCGGTTTTTCTGCTTTTAGCTGAAGATGCGGATGGGATTACGCTCGCATTCCGAGAAATAGGTGACGCATTCCGGATAGCGCTGCCGGATAGCGCGCGAGAGTATCTTCCGGCTGCATAGCTCGCTTTCGAAGTGCCCTATATCGGCAAGAAGCATGTCGGATCCATAACTGGTGAAGTCGTGATATTTAAGATCACCACAGATGTAGACATCTGCACCTGATGCAAGCGCAGCCTTGATTAGGCTTCCTCCGGATCCTCCGCACAGTGCTACCTTCCTCACCACAATCCCAGGTGTCTGGGCAGAATAACGTAGGTCTTTCACCTCGAATGTCTCCTTCACCTTTCTTAGGAATTCCAGCTTCGGGGTGGGGGTGACCTCCCCGACTATGCCGAGACCTTGCTTTTCACCTCCTGTTGGACTGGGCTCGAGCGGGACACATTTTTTCATGCCGAGCATGTGTGCCATCTCATAACTAACTCCCTCAAATGCGGAGTCAAGATTGGTGTGGGCGGAATATATCGCTATGTCGTTTCTTACTGCGCGTGCAGCAATCCTTTCCACAGGAGTTGCTCCGGTGAGGTGTTTCAGACCTCCAAAAATAAGAGGATGGTGACTGACTATCATGTTGCAGTCTCTTTTGCCTGCTTCGTCGAGTATATCTTCCGTGACATCAAGACATAGCAAAATCCCTGTCACTTCCATGTCTTGATTGCCAACCTGCAGCCCGGGATTATCCCAGCTCTCCTTCAGGGAGAGCGGGGCAAAATCCTCGATAGCCTTAGCTATATCTTTGACTTTGGTCATGTTTTCCGTTTTCCGTTGACGGTTATTTTACGGGTTTAAGTTCAAGCTGGAGCTCATCAAGCTGAGATTGGTCGATGGGGGAAGGTGACTCATTCATGATGTCGCGTCCGGAATTGTTTTTCGGGAATGCAATCACGTCGCGTATGCTGTCGAGACCTGCCACTATCGACACGAAACGGTCAAAACCGAGGGCAAGACCACCATGAGGAGGAGCGCCATACTGGAATGCGCTCATCAGGAATCCGAATTGTTCCTGAGCCCTCTCCGGTGTAAAGCCGAGAAGCTCAAACATCTCGTTCTGGAGTTCCGAGTCGTGGATACGGATTGATCCACCACCGAGTTCGGTACCGTTGACCACTATATCGTAGGCTGTGGCGCGCACCTTTCCAGTGTCTGTGCGGAGCAATGGGATGTCTTCCGGATTCGGCGAAGTGAAAGGATGGTGCATTGCATAGTAGCGTTGTGTCTCATCGTCCCATTCGAAGAGAGGGAAGTCTACAACCCATAGGCAGGCGAATTTATTCTTGTCGCGAAGCCCGAGGCGGTTACCCATCTCGAGGCGAAGTTCACAAAGCTGTTTACGAGTCTTCATGGCATCGCCACTCATGATGAGAAGTAGATCGCCTGCCTCGGCACCTGCGCGTTTACCCCATTCCTGAAGCTCTTCCTGAGTGTAGAACTTGCCGATTGAGCTCTTGATGCTGCCGTCGGCTTCAAACTTAACCCACATTAGACCTTTAGCGCCTACCTGAGGACGTTTCACAAACTCTGTCAATTCATCTATCTGCTTGCGTGAGTAGCCGGCGCAACCCTTGGCAAGAATGCCGACGGTGAGCTCAGCATCATCTACCACAGCGAATCCGTGTCCTTTTGCAAGGTCAGTGAATTCAACAAACTCCATACCGAAACGGAGGTCGGGTTTGTCGCTTCCGTAAAGTCGCATTGCGTCATTCCATGTCATGCGCGGGAACGGTTCTGTGAAATCGATCCCTTTCACATATTTGAAAATGTGTTTCACAAGACCCTCAAACATCTGTATCACGTCTTCCTGCTCCACGAAACTCATCTCGCAGTCTATCTGAGTGAATTCCGGCTGGCGGTCGGCTCTGAGGTCTTCATCGCGGAAGCATTTTGCAATCTGGAAGTATCGGTCGTAGCCCGAAACCATCAGAAGCTGCTTGAATAGCTGAGGGCTTTGAGGGAGGGCATAGAATTCCCCGGGGTTCATGCGAGAAGGCACCACGAAGTCGCGGGCACCTTCCGGAGTCGACTTCACAAGAATCGGGGTCTCGATCTCAAGGAATCCTTTCGAGTCAAGGTATCGGCGTATCTCGAATGCCATTCGGTGGCGCAGCTCAAGGTTTTTCTTCACGCAGGCACGGCGAAGGTCGAGATAGCGGTATTTCATACGGAGGTCGTCGCCACCGTCAGTGTTGTCTTCAATAGTGAACGGAGGAACCTTGCTCTTGTTGAGCACTTTAAGGCTTTCGGCGATTATCTCCACGTCACCGGTAGGAATATTAGCATTTTTCGACGTGCGTTCCTCAACTTTTCCGCCGATTCTGACCACGAATTCACGGCCCAATTTGTTGGCAGCCTCAAAAAGTTCCGGATTGTTCTCGCTGTCAAACACCACTTGAGTGATGCCATAACGGTCTCGGACGTCGACGAAAGTCATTCCCCCCATCTTGCGGGTCTTCTGAACCCAGCCGGCGATTTCCACATGCTTGCCGGCATCGGCGAGGCGCAGCTCGCCGCATGTTGTGTCTCTATACATAAAATAAGGTTATATAGACTGAAATGTCAAAATTTTATTTTGTAATAAACTGAAAACCAATAATTTGAAAATGAATTTTTCAAATTATTGCATTTTTCTGCATTTTAACATTGCAAAATTACAAAAAATTTTTTGATTAGCAAAAATATTACCCATCAACTTTCTCCCGTGAAAATTGATGGTTTAATTGGTTAAAGAGGCTGCCTCACAACGAGTGTAGGCAGCCTCTCTTCTTTTTATATTTTGTATGCGTAAATTTACTTATATGACAATCTTAAAGGTCTTCTTAGCTGTTCGGATTATGTATACGCCTTTTGGTAGATTTTTAAGGTAGTCAATATCTGCGCCTAACTTTACAGGAGTGCCTGACGGAGAATAAATGTTGAAGCATCCATCCTCATCAGAAATAACACTTACAGATGTATCGTCGTCTTCGGAGATGATTACAAGACATTTGTCTGTTAGTCCATTAGAAGTGGTCGCGGTAATAATACATGAATTTATATTCATTCCCGGAAACGCTGTAGGGGTCACAATGCCATTTTCGTCAACCTTAGCAATGTAAGTTGCATCTGAAGACCAAGTGACAGACTTATCGATGGCATCTTCCGGCAATACGGTGGCAACCAGAGTGAAAGTTTCTCTTGGTCTTATCTTTATTTCATTAAAATTAAGCGAAATGCTCTCGGCTCTCGGAACCTCCCCTTTCACCATCGGATCCCAGACATCGCTTACATTGTAGGCATACTCGCTCCCTGCTGGAACGGTGACAGTAGCATTTGCAGTCACCTCCGGCGGAAAACCGCCGGGGAATGTCGGTGGCTCGGGTGAAAGGCAGGTGATGTCGCGGATATTGATGTCCCCGTCGAAAGCCTCCGCTCCGATTGATTCAAGAGAACTTCCGAGCACCAGTTTTTCCATATCAGTGCAGTTATAGAAAGCCCACTCTCCGATCTCCTTGACACCGTTGCCGACAGTCACCTCTTTCAGAGATGAGCAATCCTCGAATGTATTTATTCCAATCTCAGTCACTGCGTCAGGAATCGTCACACTCTCGAGGGATTCGCAACCCTTGAACGCACGGTCTTCAAGACTCCTGAGAGTGGAGGGAAGGTCAATCTGCTTCAAGACCTTGCACCCCTGGAGAGCTCCGCTTCGGATCGTATCTGTATTTGCTGAGAGAGTCAATGACTGCAGCGACTCGCAATTCTTGAAGGTGTTGCTGCGTATTTCATTTACTTGCGCAGGCAGCACGATGCTCTCGATTTTTGAGCAGTCGGCAAAGGCGCTTTCTCCCAACACCTTAAGTTCGGATGGAAGTGTCACTTCAGCTAATGACGAGCATTCCTCAAAAGCGGAGGGACCTATATAGATATAGCTGTCGGGCATTGTCACGTTTTCCAGCGAGTTGCAGCCGGAGAACGTTCCGAATGGAACATGATTCAGGCTCGCGGGCATCGAGACCTGTTTCAGCGCCTGGCAATCTCGGAAAGCCATCACTCCAAGTTCCTGAATATTATCGTGTAATGCAATATCGGTAAGATAAAGGGCTCCCTCAAATGCACCATTGCCTATAGAAGAAATTGATTCAGGAACCGAATAATGAGTGTCTTTCTTTCCTGCCGGATATGCTACAAGTTGTTGTCCATCATTGATAAGCACACCGTCGATAGCAGAATAAGTGCCATATTCAGAGCTAAGCACATCAAACTTTTCAAGAGAGATGCAACCTGCAAATGCTTGTGAACCAATAGAAATATTGGAGGGAAACGAGATACTCTGCAGAGATGAGCAGTTCTTGAAAGCAGCCTCTCCAACACTTCCTAATGCAGGCAATTCTTGAAGGCTGTTGCAATTTTCAAAAGCATACGCTCCGATATTAACAGCACTGGTCTTCACTGAAGTCAGATTCCGGCAGTTTTGAAAAGCCTTTTCTCCAATATACTTAACAGATGGAAGGTTGATTGACTTCAGTGATTCGCAATTAACAAAAGCTTCGTGTATTTCCTCAAGCCCGTCTCCGTTTACTTCCTCGAGGGAAGTGCACTCCAAGAAGCATCTGTCCAAACAAGTAACAGAAGAGGGGAGGTTTATTGATTTCAACGAAGTGCATCCCCGAAATGTCCAAGCATTGATTCTTTGTAAAGATTCCGGTAACTGAACTTCACAGAGAGATGTGCAATCGTCAAAGCAATTCCAAGGAAGTTCCGTGAACGTACATGCGTTTCCGAAAGACACTGATTTTAGATTCTTGCAATAGTAAAATCCATACGCTTCAAACTCTTCGATTGGGGCATTGTCAATTACCAATTCTTCAAGCTCACTTGACCTGATCTCTCCCTTTATCCATCTGACAGTTGAAGGGATAATAACTTTTTTAGCCGGACAACCGTTGTCTACATTCATAGTTGTTAATGAATATTCGTTGCCGTCATTAGTAATAGAAGAAGGAATATCTAAAAGATCTATATCGTAATTTCTATAATAATCTAACTCACCTGCAAGGAATTTGTCACTTTCTTTCATTATTTTAATGAGTTCCACGGTTCCGGGAGCATCATCAAGAGTCCTGAAAGTTAGCCAATAGGGTTGGTCGGTGTCCTGGTTATACGCTATCTCGAATTCCTCACAAAAGGCATTTAGAATACCAATTATGGCAATGATTGGAAATATTACAAGTCTTTTCATGTCAGTTCTTTATTATGGAATTACGTGTATTCAGATTATTGATGGAGTTTGGAAGACGTCTGTCAATTTCCATTGTCTTCCCATCTTTACGTGGCGTCAGTTTGGGCATTTCGTTTTCAGTGTTGCTGCCTCTTGTAGAAAGGTTGTTAAGTTCGTCGGAATCCTTATTCGCCAATTCATCATAACTTGACAGATCTATCTCATTAATCGGGCCATTCACTCCAATTATATGCATATTATAGACACCTCCAAATTTCTCTCCGTATAAGTGTGCATATGCCTCCGCCCTAATTTTATATCCATCTTCCACTTTAGTGATAGTAACTTCGGGTTCAATATTGCGGATTCCCTCATAGCCTTTCATATAATCATTAAGATGAATTATCCTACCATCAATTACTAAGTATGATAAAGAAAAATAAACATGTACTCCAAGCTCAAATCCTCCGATCATCCAACCATCCCAATAAGAAAATTTTTGTAACAGCCATTTTGTATAGTCGTGGTGATCCCAAGATCCTACAGAGTACCATCCCGGTTGCAGAGATTTAGTATCCTCGGGCCAGGGAGTCGGCGAATTATCCGGAACGTTACGTCCAAGGTTTGCCAGTTCATAATTTTCCGGTATATCTGTGTTAATTGGCCGTGACTGCAACCATGGTGTATTAAAGTCAGGCCAAATATAATAATTATCTAAATATGAAGGGAATATATCATAATATAAATGTTCATGCTCGGTTTCAGTTTCAAACATTCTCCAACTTGCCACTTGTAATGGATAAAAGTCTTCACCTGAATAAACTTTTCCGTTTTCATTAATAAGCTTTGTATTTAGATTAAGTTTATATTCGTCATTAAAACAATGGTAAAAGGTTTCATCTTCCTCATAATGAATACCGTCTATCTCTTTTCTATTATATTCCATAATACCATAGAAATTTGGATATGCTGCCCTTGAACCTCCGATCCTAATTTCTAATGGATGACCGTAATCATAGAACTCATCAGGACCAATACGGGAGCCATCGGAATAATTGCGGTAGCGTTCAACTAATCCATAATAATTATGCTCCATATTGTCATGAGCCGGGATAGTCATTATACTTGGATAGTATTCAACGGAAACCAACTCCGGTCCGACATCGGCGGTTAAGTATATGTCGGTTGTCTGTTTATCAGGTGATTGCAGTGTTGCAGTGACATTATAGCGGAGTGCACGTAGTTCTATCGTATCTACACATTCGTAGGTTAATCCTGTCATCGTATAACCGGAATAGTCACCGGGAATATCGGAGACAGTAAGGTTGTCCAGTTCATCGATTGTGGAAAAGCGTAGGATAGAGTCCTCTTTAAGCGACGTCAGATTCTCCTTTGTGTTATCTGCCTGAAAATCAGATGAGCCGTCTGCACAGGAATGCATCAGTGTCATGGAAGTCAGGATAATGCAGAGCAGTCTGAATCTCTGCCATAGCCTTGATTGAAAGTAATAATGTTTCATTGTGGTCTTAATGTCCTGCAAGGCTCTATATTACAGGATGTTATATAATAGAAAAGCGTGAGAGCCATACCTGTTGCCCGTTCAACTATCAGAGGCCTTCGCAATGCCCATCTCGGTAATAAGGAAATCAAACTTATAAAGGCTATTGCACAGCTCTTATTTTATCTGTA
>CAYQXG010000098.1:0-10115 GCA_964421525.1 uncultured Sangeribacter sp.
AACTCAAATATTAATTTTTAATAATAATTCCAAACTCATAAGGGAAAGAGATTCTACGGAGGAAATTACCCAAAGTCTCGCTGGCTTGGGCGCTTTTCGACCTTTGGCTCAGTCACATAGCCCGCTATGCTCCCGAGCCTGCATGCCGAAAATCATCCCAACCCAGCTTCCCCGGGGCCTCTCAAATCTTATGAGACGGGGTCTTAATGTTTTCACGTCCCCGTTCAACCGAGCGGGGGCGCGAAACGTTAAAATATAAGTAGAAATACTTATAGATGATAGAAAGAACTTATGATAGAAGATAATATAATAAATAAGGAAGAAAACGAGCGCACGGTCCTCGTTGGTCTTGTCACCCAAAAGCAAAACGAGGCTAAGGTAAACGAATATCTCGATGAGCTGGATTTTCTTGCAAGGACAGCAGGAGCAGAACCGGAAAAAAGATTCATTCAGAAACTTGACTATCCAAACCCACGCACTTATGTAGGCACGGGCAAATTAGAGGAAATCAGAAAATATGTGGAAGACCACGAGATTGGGCTTGTAATTTTCGATGATGACCTTTCATCCAAACAGGTGCTCAACATAGAGCGTGAGCTTAAGGCGAAGATTCTCGACCGCACAAGTCTTATTCTTGACATTTTTGCAAAACGGGCTCAGACTGCCACTGCGAGAACCCAAGTTGAATTGGCTCAATATCAATACCTCTTGCCAAGACTGACGAGGATGTGGACACACCTTGAAAGGCAACGTGGCGGTATTGGCATGCGTGGTCCGGGTGAGACTCAGATAGAAACAGACCGCCGTATCATCCTCGACAAGATATCGAGGCTAAAAGAGGAACTGAAGGATATCGACAAGCAGAAGAGTATCCAGCGAAAAAACCGTGGCAATATGACCCGAGTGGCTCTTGTGGGCTACACCAACGTCGGGAAATCGACTATCATGAATCTTCTAAGCAAGAGCGACGTATTTGCCGAGAACAAACTTTTCGCTACTCTCGACACCACCGTCAGGAAAGTCACCATAGACAATTTGCCATTTCTTCTCTCAGACACCGTAGGGTTTATAAGAAAACTTCCTACCCATCTCGTCAACTCCTTTAAATCAACACTCGATGAAGTGAGGGAGGCCGATCTGCTGATGCACGTGGTGGATGTCAGTCATCCAAATTTCGAGGAACAGATCGAGGTCGTCGACAAGACACTGAATGAAGTATGTGGAGCTGCAAAAAAGCCACAGATCCTTGTTTTCAACAAAATCGACGCATTCAAATACACACCTAAAGATCCGGACGATCTGACTCCTGCGACAAGGGAAAACATGTCGCTCGAAGACTTCAAGAAGACTTGGATGGCAAAGATGAACAACAACTGCGTTTTCATCTCCGCAAAAGACAAGATAAACATAGACCAACTCAAAGAGCTTCTTTACCAGAAAGCTAAGGAAATTCATGTGGAAAGGTTCCCATACAACGACTTCCTTTTCCAAAAATATGATGAAGAAATGTGACATAGAGCAACTTGAAAGACAAGGTTGTTTTAGTGGTAACTGGGATCAGGTGTCGATATCGGAAGACAATGATCTCGGAAAAATACGTAATGTCTATTTCAATGGTGCTGTCTCTATCGGAGCAAATGCCGAGATCATAAATGTCTTGGGAGGATTATCAAATGTCAGGATTGGCAATAATGTGAGAATTGTCAACGTGGCAAGGATTGAGAACACTCGTGATGCAACATTCGGCGTCGGCACCGACGTGGCTGTTCTTGATGAGACAGGTGGGAGGTCAGTCAGGATATATCCGGGCATCTCAGCTCAGATAGCAACTATAGCGGCAAGGATGCCGGAATATTCCAAATCCTCTCTTCTTCCGCTCATCGACAGACACATAGAAGAATTGCCCGATCTTCAGGAAATCGGTGACAATGCCACTATCCTTGACTGTGGTCCTATCATCAACACCCGTATATGGCCGGGAGTGACCGTAGAAGGAGCTTCATGGCTACGAAACGGCAGTATCGTGAATAATGCCAAAGGAAATAACATCCTTACCTACATTGGACAGGGTGTGAATGCAGAAGACTTTATAATAGAGGATGCATCAGTTGCCAATGGAGTTACACTCCGCAAAACATACGTGGGTCAGGGAAGCATACTCGATAAGGGATTCACGTCGCACGACTCCCTCTTCTTTGCAAACTGCATGATGGAAAATGGGGAGGCATGCGCTGTGCTTGCAGGTCCATACACAGTAAGCATGCATAAAAGTTCATTGCTGATAGGGTGCCAGACAGCCTTTATGAACGCCGGTTCCGGCACCAACATGAGCAATCACATGTATAAGCTTGGACCCGTGCACTGGGGTATTCTCGAGAGAGGAGTGAAAACCTCTTCCAATTCCTACATGATGCACGGTTCAAGAATAGGTGCGTTTTCTCTCGTCATGGGTGAGCACAAAACTCATCCCGACACATCTAATCTCCCTTTTTCCTATCTATTTGGAGATGGGAAAGGAAACACTACTATAGTACCGGGAGCCATGCTCAAGAGCTACGGCCTCAGACGCGATGAAGGGAAATGGCCAACAAGAGACCGCCGGAAAGATTATGGCATCAAGACTAATGACAGAATCATGTACCGGACTCTTAACCCCAATACCGTCCAAGTTCTGTTGAAAGCCATCGACATTATCGACAAGCTCCTTACTGTTCCTGCTGATCAAGATGGGAATGTAACGTACAAAGGAATTAAGATAAATTCTCGTTCATTATCAAAAGGACGGGAGCTCTATGATTTTGCTATCAACAAATATGCTGATTCTGTCTTGGATGGAGTGACAAGCGCATCTAATGGCAACTTGCAGGAAATCTCAGGTCAATGGTTTGATATTGGAGGTCAAATAATTCCTGAATATAGACTTAAGGAAGCCCTTAAAGCGGAAAGCATTTCCGATATGGAGGCTGTCTTTGACAATGCTGCTGAAAAATTCAAACATGATGAGGAGACATGGGCAAAATTCCTATTAAAACAACAAGCCATCTCTGAAAATACTTGTGTAGCAAAGGCTTCATCGTTAGACGCAATGGTGGATAAAGACCGTCTAAACAGCCTCGATCAAATAGCAAAAGAAAATGACATGATGGAGTTGAAATGAACTAAGACCTCGCCCAAAACCGCCCCGGAGCTCTTAAAATCTTTATGAGACGGGGTCTAATCACCATCCCATGATACTTTTCTGAAATATCTCTTCCATTTTTTGCCTTGGAATCATCGGCGGACCCAATTGCATCAATGCTTTTGCTCCGGCAATGAACGATAGCTTGTCAAGTTTGAAATTTAAGGAGCGGACCAAAGTTGAATTTGCAATGAGTTGACCAAGCTCATAAGCATCAGCAGGCATCTGCACATCTGATTCTGTCACTCCCGGCATCTCTCTGCTAACATCTTGATTAACTTCAAGATTTTCCTCAAGCCCCTTGATATATTCAGCAAAGTCTTTATCGTCATTGACAAGTTTATTCTCACCGGCAAAAAGTGAGACTGTCAGCATATAGCCAAAAGAATAGGACACTGAATCAACCGGTTCCCGATCAAACAAACGGTCTTTTGATGACACTTGAGAAGGGATATCCACTGACCCTCCTATGTGGCATTCGCCCACCGACACATTGCGGGTATTGGAGAAACTCACCCCTATCTCAGCCTCCCCTACCTTGATATTGTTGAAGACAACATCGGTTATTGGTTTTTGCGCAGTTCCTTGAAGCACGAGCGCCGCCTTGGCAACCTTATTGCAGTCCAGACCATCGACATAAATGTTTTCAATATCAGAAAATCGATTGTTGTCCAGCCCTTCTCCGGCATATTTACTCGTCACATAGAATAGGTCTTCCACTTCATCAAAGCGACAGTTGTTAACAAACAGGTTTCTGACAAAGCCTCCCCTATCCGGATTAGTCTTCACATATATTCCACGCTTGCAATATCCTGCATAGTCACAGTCTTCAACAAACACATTTCTTACACCACCCGACATCTCACTGCCGATCACAACAGCATGCAACCCTTTGAAATGGCAATTGCGTATGATTATGTTTTCACATGGCATGGCGGTGTTCCAGCCATCATTATCACGCCCGCTCTTAATGGCGATGTTGTCATCTCCGTTGTCGAAATATATGTTTTCGATCAATATATCGCGTGAGCTTTCCGGATCTATGCCGTCATTGTTGACGAGTTTGGCATCGTAGCGAAGTGATCTGCAAATAACATTCTCACTTTGTAATAAGTGCACACACCAGAAAGGAGAATTGATTATCTTCACACCTTCAAGAGTGACATTTCTACAATTGTAGAACTGAATAAGATGGGGTCTTAGCCAGTCGCCGTTACCAAAAACGCGTTCCGACACAGCGACTTCATTATGATTCATGTCTCGGCTTCTCATCTGAGCCTCCTTTTGATTCTGCTTCCATGTAGCGAAGGTCGACATGGCATTGCCATCAATTGTTCCTAACCCTATGATAGACACATCGTGAAGTCCGTGAGCATATATGAAGGGGGAATAGTTATGCAGATATGTTCCCTCCCAGCTTGTATTGACTATGGGATAATGCTTCGGGTCCGGTGAAAATTTGAGCACAGCCCCGTCCTCAAGCTCTATACAAACATTGCTTCTGAGATTTAGCGGACCCTCCATGAAATAGACTCCGGAAGGGACAATAATATGTATCCCCCCTGTTTTTTCAGCGTCCTTAAAGGCCTTCTCAAAAGCCTTACGGCAATCCTTCAAGCCATCGCCTTTAGCCCCATACTTAGTGATGCAGACCTGATGCGAAGGTATTGCCGCTCCGCTTATTCGCGACAAGATACTGTCGCGAAGAGCGGAATCATACGAAATGAGATCAGCATAAGATATGCCTGAACTTACAATAAAAATCAGAAGTGAAAAAAATAATCTTACTCCCATTGAATTACTATTTCTTATATGCCTGGCGATAACCCTTGATCTTATCCCATCCTCCTCGGGTGAAATCGGGGAAGGCTACCGGAGCTGAGCCGTTTTCAATTGAAATTGCACTCAGAGGTGCCATGGCACTCCATTCGGCAAGATCATATACATCCATGTCGAGAGGTAAACCGTTACGCAGACAATACACAAGACGATAGTCCATTATGAAATCCATACCTCCATGTCCACCGACTTCCTTAGCGAGATTGCCGACCTCTGTGATGAAAGGGTGAGTGTATTTTTCAGTCAGTGCCGCCTGCTGCTCATCTGATATCCATTTGTGAGCATTCAAATTTTCATGATCAGGCACTATTGTCGAATCCATCTGCTCAGGCTCGAAAGCATAGCCGGCACGCGGATACTTGTTTGCAAAGCCTTTAGTGCCGGTAAGCTGATACATTCTCGAGTACGGGCGCGGATTCATCACGTCATGCTGAATATGGATAGTCTTGCCATTCTCAGTCCTCATCATTGTCATTGTGTGGTCGCCGTTGGCGAATGATTCCGGTTCCTTGCCGGTCTTTTCCTTAATGTAGGCCGGGCCGGTCACAGCTTTTGTGTCCATCGCCACGAGAGTGTTGATCTTGTCTCCGCGGTGAATGTCGAGCAATTGGCATGCCGGGCCAAAGCCATGTGTGGGATATACGTCGCCGCGATGCTCTTGATTGTAATCCATTCGCCAGTTATTCCAGTATTCACCCCAGAAATCCTTTAAGTTATGGATATAACTACCTTCTGTGTGAAGTATCTCTCCAAACAGACCTTGCTGAGCCATGTTGAGGGTATTAAGCTCGAAAAAATCATACACGCAGTTCTCAAGCATCATGCAATGCTTTCTTGTACGCTCAGATGTATTCACAAGATCCCATATTTCCTCAAGAGAAGTGGCGGCCGGGACCTCTATAGCAACATGCTTGCCATTTTCCATAGCATATAGACCCATAGGAGCATGGGTCTTCCAGTCTGTGGCTATATATACAAGATCCAAGTCATCCCGCTCCACAAGTTTCTTCCATGCATCTTCAGAACCATAATAAGCTGCTGCGCGAGGCATACCGGCATCATCAAGATATTTCTGTGTTTCCTCTACACGCGCTGAATCAATGTCGCAAAGAGCCACCACTTTTGTGCCGGGTATATGAGTGAAACGTTCCACAGCATCAGGTCCTCTCATGCCAAGACCAATGAAACCTACTCGTACCGTATCTATTGGCTCTGCTGCAAAACCGAGCATATCGGTCTGGCCTGCCGGACGTTCGGGAATTTCTGTTTCAATCAACAAAGAATCTGATTTTTTTGTGCTGCAAGACGCCATGAGGCAGAGAGCAGCGAATGAGATGGCGAATCTATTAAGTTTCATGTATGAAAGGATTTTTGATTAGTTTATTCTGCAAAAATATTTATATTATTCGAGAAATACAAGAAAACCGGCAAATTAATTTGCAAAATAATATGATTTCACTTAATTTTGCCACTATGAAATATTTGAAACACATTATAGCCCGTTTTTCAATAGCGGGGGAAATCAAGGAAATCCGTCCCCTCGGTGAGGGACTGATCAATGATACATATCTTGCTGTTACCTCTGGTGACAATCCGGACTATGTATTGCAGAGGATTAATCATAACGTTTTCAAGGATGTGGAGGGAATGCAGTCTAATATCGAGGCTGTGACTTCCCACATCCGGGGAAAACTTGAAGCTGAAGGTTGCAAAGACACCTCGCGGAAAGTTCTCGAATTTGTCAAACTGAAAGATTCTTCCAATACTTTCTACCACGACGGAGAAAACTATTGGAGATTGAGCCGTTTCATTCCCGGCTCCAGGACCCTTCAGGAAGTGACTCCCGATACAGCACGCGATGCAGGAAAAGCTTTCGGACAATTCCAGCGGATGCTCGCCGACATTGATACAGAACTTGTGGAAAGCATCCCTGATTTTCACAACATGGAGTTCCGTATTCGTCAACTTAAAGATGCTGTTTCGGATGATTCTGTTGGAAGAGTGGCGGAAGTTAAAGATCTTCTCGATGAGATAGAAAAACGTGCCGAACACTTATGCGAACCGGAACGCATGCATCGCGAAGGACTATTGCCAAAGCGAATCTGCCATTGCGACACGAAGGTCAACAACATGCTTTTTGATGAGAACGGGGAGGTGCTTTGTGTGATCGATCTTGACACCGTTATGCCCTCTTTTATATTCAGCGACTACGGGGATTTCCTTCGCACCGGGGCATGCACATCGGCTGAAGATGAGCCGGACCTCGAAAAGATTGATTTCAATTTTGAGGTTTTCAGATCTTTCACAGAAGGATATCTGTCAGAGGCAAAGGCATTCCTGACAAAAACAGAACTGTCATGGATGCCGGATGCCGTAGCATTGTTCCCCTATATGCAGGCAGTGCGTTTCCTGACCGACTATATCAACGGCGACACCTACTACAAGACTGCATATCCTACCCACAACCTTGTCCGCACCAAGGCACAGCTCCAACTCCTCAAGAAAATTGAAGCCCGTATGCATGATATCAGAGAAACAATCGCATCATGCATGAAAGGATAAAGGATAGTTAAAACAAATCCTTAAGTCGACCCGGAGTGTCTTCCCATCGGTGGTCTTTCGGGAATGGTTTCCCGCTCCATGCCTTTTGGTTGGTTGTTGGCTTTGGAGCATCGGTCCAGAAAGGATGTGATGCAGGGAGCCCGAGAGGGAGGAATGCGAGCGATGTCATATAAAGACTTCCGTTGTTGGTGTACCAGTCTGCAATGTTTGGCTGCCGGCCGGCGAAGCCAATTGTCAGGAATCCGGCATCATTGAAATTCTCCTTTCCGTCATACATTGAATGCATTACTGATGTGAGAGCATTGCGCACCTGGCCGTTGGTCAGACCTGCCGGAAGTTTACCATACCATGCCATGAGAGCCAACGGTTGCATGGTAGCCATACGATAGGGTATAGACCGGCCGAACACCGGAAATGTGCCTTCGGGAGAAATCATGCGCTCAAGCACTATACTGTATTTTTGTGCTCGTTTCAGTGCCCGGTCATAATATTTTGGATAGTGAATGCGTGTTCTTGCTTTGGCATCCTTCATGTTTTGCAGTGTTTCAAGATACATCGGATGAAACACATAGCTGCTGTAGTAGTCAAAGGCAAAGTCAGGTCCGTCGGCATACCATCCGTCGCCGACATACCACTCCTCCATTTTCCTGATGGCTGAATTCACGCGATACTGGTCATAATCACTACCGGCCTTAGCCATAAAACTTTCAAGAATTGATGAAAACAGAAGCCAATTGGTGTAGGGTGGATCAATGGTGCGGAGATGCTTGAATCTCTCAATATAGCGCGACTTAGTCACATCGTCGAGCGGCATCCATAGAGCATCGTAAGCACGTATGAAACTCTCTGCTATATAGGCAGCATCAACAAGAATCTGCCCCTCCCCTTGCCACAGCAGGCAGTCGGGAGAATCAGGGTCGACTGCATTCTTATAGCTTTTTAAAGCCATCTCACGAAGTTCCTTTCTCATTTTCCCTTCCTCGCTATCATCGTCGGGAAGTGAGAGCCAAGGAGCAATTCCAGCCATAAGTCGCCCGAAAGTCTCCATATATGTCACATCTTTATTCCTTCCATCCCAGTTAGGGCTTACTTCGACAAGCATATTCTTTTTCAAGTTGCCCTCTGCCATGTTGCTAAGCACCGGATAGGCAATCTGATATGCAAGATCAGCCCAATATTTTCTGTCGCTGTTACTTTCCTTTTCGAGAAACTTGACATATTCGCAAGCAGCAAGAAGAAATGCCCCGGTGCCGAAATCTGATGTGGAATTCCGGTTCACCACCTGACCGGGAATCGCCTTCTCCCCTATAGGCTGAACATATCCTACGCTACCATCTTTCTGAAGAGCGACATTGCTCAGATAATCCCAACCTTTCAGGGCTGCATCAAGATACTTCGAGTCGGTAAGATATCCATTGTTGATGCCCCATAGCAAACCGTAGGTAAAAAATGCCGTTCCACTCGTCTCATAACCCGGGGCATGAGCTTCGTCGAGCATCGAACGGCTCCAATAGCCACCGGGTTGCTGCGAAGCAACCACGGCATCGGCAAGTTGAGTGAATCTATTTTCAAAGAACTGACGGTTGACGTAATCAGCCGGAAGATCTTTCAAGACCTTGGCAAGTCCTGCAAGAACCCATCCGTCGCCACGCGCCCAGAAATCTTTCTTGCCATTTGCACTTTCGTGCTTGGGATATACGTATTTCGCATCGCGGTAATATAGTCCGGCATCCTTGTCAAACATTATGCTGTCGGCATATTGATAGTATTCATATAGTTTGTCGAGATATTGCTGATTTCCGGTTATCTTGTAAAGTTTGGTCATCACAGGCATCACCATGTAGAGGCCGTCAGCCCACCACCAGTAATCATTCTGCGGCGTAGACATCTGATACTCCATAACTTCACGTGCCCGCTTTATACGACGGTCATCCGGAAGTATGTTGTATAGGTCAGCGTATGTCTGAAAACATATCTGCCAATCGCCAAAAAGCACATGATCTGGCGATTCCCCATAACTTGCATATTTCCATTTATCGCGATCGGTTCCCTTTGCCCCTTTCCATTCGTTATGGGTCGCCCAATCTTCGGAATATTCTAACCAATCAGGATTTCCTATAAGGTTATAGGCTTCCATATTCCCGGTATGATAGGCAGCTACATGCCAGAAAGGTGTTGCATTTGCAGGGTTTTCTGACTGCCAATGATTATTTACCTTTGTAATGATTTCTCTCACTTTCTTTGATTCCTTCGTAGTGCCGCTCAAAGCAACTGAAGCAGAAAGCAACAAGGTTGTAGCCAGTAATATGATTTTTCTAAGATTATTCATAATGTCAATTTTTTTAGGCAATGCAAATATAATCTTTTTATTCTTAAGTAGCAAATAAAAATTAAACGATATATATATACTCATTCAACAGAACCAATCTTGCACAAACAAATCCGGTTATTTTCGGTCATTCCGGCATTGTCGTTCGGTCACTTAGCTCGCTAAGCTCCTTCACTCCGCAGCCAGACTGCCTCGAAAATATCTCGG
>CAYQXG010000099.1:0-9907 GCA_964421525.1 uncultured Sangeribacter sp.
CATCGAAGAAGTTGACGAAAGGAACACGGCTCTTGAGAGTAGCGAGGTGAGCTACACCGGAGAGGTCCATGACTTCCTGAACGCTGCCTTCAGCAAGCATAGCAAAACCTGTCTGGCGAACAGCCATCACGTCTTGATGGTCGCCGAAAATAGAAAGCGCATGGCTTGCGATAGTACGTGCCGACACGTTGAACACACAAGGGAGAAGCTCTCCGGCAATCTTATACATGTTAGGGATCATCAGAAGGAGACCCTGAGATGCAGTGTAGGTGGAAGTAAGTGCACCTGCCTGAAGAGAACCGTGGACAGCACCGGCTGCACCGGCCTCAGACTGCATTTCCTGAACATGAACTGTTTCACCGAAGATGTTTTTTCTGCCTGCTGCGCTCCAGTCATCGACATATTCAGCCATTGTCGAAGATGGAGTAATAGGATAGATAGCAGCTACTTCTGTAAACATATAGCTCACATGTGCGGCTGCCTGATTACCATCGCAGGTCAGAAACTGCTTTTGATTGCTCATAATCTGATCGTTTTGAAAAAATTATTTTTATAGGTTATATTATCTTTTGTCTATGATAGGTCAGTCTTACAAAACAGACACATTATCTGTTATAATGTGCAAAATTAATAAAAATTATCTGAACTTACAATAAAAAAAGACGTGAAATTCACGTCTTTTTAAGAAATATTCAAATTATATTCAACTTTCGCTTACGAATGTTGAGGCTTAATCGTTCAGTTGTTTATTCGTTCAGTTGATTAATGGCATAAAGTTACAATCAAACAAAACAATTATAACCGTTTAATCATTCAGCGAGGAAAGCCTTGACTTTTGCAAGAACATTGTCTACAGTATAACCGAACTTCTCATCGAGCACTTTTGCAGGTGCAGATGCTCCAAAACGTTCCATACCGAAAATCTCCCAATCTCCCTTCATAACGGGAAGTAGAGCTGCCGGAAGACCGGCAGTGATGCCAAACATCTTAACACCTTTTGGAAGAACCTCATCCTTATAAGCTTTCGGCTGACGACAGAAAAGGCCAACAGATGGAACAGATACAACGCGTGCACCAATACCTTCTTCTCCAAGTTTCTCAGCCACATGATATGCCAATGAAACTTCGGATCCATTTGCAACAAGCACAACCTTAGTGTCGGGAGCGTCGTAAACCACATATCCACCCATGTCGGACTTACGTGCTTCAGCAGCTCTATCAGAAGATGGAAGGTCTTCAAGATTCTGACGTGAAAGCACAAGTACTGTAGGAGATTTCTTGTTTTCAAGTGCAATACGATAGCTTTCTACAGTCTCGGCACTGTCGCAGGGACGAAGTACGAGAGCTGCCTGATGACCGGCAAGGTTATCCATCTGTTCAAGAAGACGTATCTGAGCTTCTTGCTCAACCGGCTCGTGAGTTGGGCCATCCTCGCCTACACGGAATGCGTCATGAGTGAAAATGAACTTCACAGGAAGCTCCATAAGTGCAGCCATACGGATAGCAGGCTTCATGTAGTCGGAGAATACAAAGAATGTGCCGCAAGCTGCTATGCAACCACCGTGGAGTGCTATGCCATTGCAGATACATGCCATTGTAAGTTCGGCAACTCCACTCTGGAGGAATGCTCCTGAGAAATCACCCTTCACAAATGCATGGGTCTTCTTTAGGAAGCCATCGGTCTTGTCTGAGTTGGCAAGGTCAGCAGAGCTGACAATCATATTGTGGACATGACCGGCAAGGAAAGAAAGGACAGCTGCAGATGAAGCGCGAGATGCCATATTAGGCTTGAGAGCAACCTTTGTCCAGTCAAGATTTGGAAGTTTACCTTCGAGCCAATCCTGAAGTGTCTTAGCCTCATCCGGATTCTTCTGTGCCCATTCTGCATATTTTGCCTTACGCTCCTTAGCATATTCTATAAGCTCTGCGCGACGGTCAGCATAAAGTTTCTTAACGTCGTCCCAAATCTGCCATGGATTCTGAGGATCGCCGCCAAGATTTGCAACTGTCTTGTTCATGTCAGCTCCGGCTGCAGAAAGAGGTTGTCCGTGTGTGTTCACATGACCCTCAAGGCTGGAACCGTCAGCTGCCACGGTCTTACGAGCCATAACAGTATGACCAATGATAAGCGTAGGACGCTCTTTCTCTTCGCGAGCAGTTTCGATTGCTCCTGCAATTGCAACTGGATCTGTACCGTCAATTTCAAGTACATTCCAGTTCCATGCACGATATTTCGCAGCAGTGTCTTCTGAAGTCACCTCTTTAACTTTAGTTGAAAGCTGAACTTCATTGCTGTCGTAGAACATGATGAGATTATGCAAACCGAGGTTTCCGGCAATACGGCCTGCTCCCTGGGAAATCTCTTCCTGTATGCCACCATCGGAGATGAAAGCATAAGTTTTATGCTCCACAACTTCTCCGAAACGAGCTGCGAGGAAACGCTCTGCAATTGCACAACCAATAGCAAACACATGTCCCTGGCCGAGGGGGCCGGAGCTATTTTCTACGCCACGGCTGACTTCAAGTTCAGGGTGACCTGGAGTTGCAGAGCCCCACTGACGGAAGCCTTGCAGCTCTTCAATTGTATATTTACCTGAAAGCGCCAGCACAGAATAGAGCATGGTGCTCATGTGACCCGGATCAAGGAAGAAACGGTCGCGAGCGAACCAATTCGGATCTTCAGGATCATAATTGAGGAAAGAAGAATAAAGCACATTGACGAAGTCTGCTCCGCCCATAGCACCACCGGGATGGCCGGACTTTGCTTTTTCCACCATTTCGGCGATGAGGACACGCATGTTGTCAGCGCCACGTGTAAGAAGGTTTGGATCTAAGGTCATGGTTAATTCTAAATTATTAATTATAAATCATTAATTATCATCTTAAATACAAATATTTTAGCCTGCATTGAGAACCTGATCTTCATTAACATCGTCTACCGGAATGTCGGTGTTGACATTCTTACTGCCGACAACTGCATAGAAGAATATGTAGGCCACCATCGCAAATACAAGCCAATAGCTGTTTATGTATCCAAATGTGCCACCGCCAAGTTCACGAGCAATCCAGTCCTGAATAAACGGCATCACACCACCACCGACAACCATTGTCATGAAAAGACCGGAAGCCTTTGCCGTGTATTTGCCAAGGCCCTCTGTAGCAAGGTTAAAGATACCACCCCACATAACGGAAGTACAGATTCCGCAAAGGAAAAGGAAGAGACACTTCATTGGAACGAGCCCGCTCGTAATGTTGAGAGCCGGAATGCTGGGTGATTTGAATGTAACTGTTTCCGGAAGAAGAATTGCAGTCAGAAGGAGTGCCATTGCTACTGAAGAAACCACAATAAGCTGAATACGGGTAGACACCTTGCCGCTGATGATTGAACTAAGGATACGACCGAAAAGCATCAAAAGCCAATATAGAGCTGCAAGCGAACCTGCAACTGCAGCTGCACCTTCAAAAGGCTCGCGGCTAATCCAAGCGTTCAATTCGCCCGGAATGCCAATTTCAACACCAACATAGAAGAAGATAGCAACAATGCCGAGAGTGCAATGACGGAAAGAGAAGGGACTGTGCTCATAGGTTGCCTTGCTCAAATTCTTCTGAGGCTCCTCAATCTTAATGAATGAAATAATGATGAATGCCGCAACAAAAATTACGATACCGGTTATCACAAGAGGAGCAACCGTAGCCATTGAAGTCTCTTTGGTAAGTGTGCCCACCAATACACCGACAAGCATTGGGGTAAGTGTGCCGGAAAGGGAGTTAAGTGAACCACCTGTCTGTATCAGCTGATTGCCTTTATTACCACCGCCGCCAAGAAGGTTAAGCATAGGATTAACCACGGTGTTCAACATGCAAACACAAAAACCGCAGACAAGAGCACCAAGAAGATAGATAAATAGATTAAGAGTGGTAGCGGAGGCGCCTTCGCCATAAACTACAACATCAGCACCCACATAGCTTGACAAAAGCTGGATTGTAAGGCCAATTGCACCTACTGCCAATGCAATAAGGGCAGTCTTCTTATATCCATATTTTATAAGCATGTTACCTGCCGGGATACCCATAAAGAGATACGCCGTAAAGTTCATAAGGTTACCTGCCATACCGGCCCATTCATAACGGAAACCCCAGATATTGCCAAACGGGGCTGCCATGTTGGTCACAAAAGAGATCATCGCAAAGATGAAGAACATTGTGATGATTGCAACTGTGCGCCCCTGCTGAGGAGCGGCTGCTGCTGAAGATTTACTCATGGTTGATTCTATTTTAGTTATTATTTATTTATATTCTATCGATAATTTTCAGTAAACACGTTCCCCGAAGATTGCTGTACCAATCCTCACAAGGTTAGCACCCTCCTCCACCGCTATTGGCCAATCTCCCGACATACCCATCGATATTGTATTGAAATCTCGCAGATCCGGAGCAATATTGAGTATATTTCTTCTTGTGTCGGCTATCAGACGGAAGTCTTCCCGAATTCGATCTTTATCTTCGGTGTTGGATGCCATTCCCATCACACCGCAGATGTGTGTAGACTTAAGATTTTCAAATCTTCTTTTCCGGAAGTATTCGATAAGCTCTTCCGGATAGAAACCAAATTTAGTCTCTTCTCTCGCAACATGAAGCTGCATGAGCACACGGGTGATGACACCAGCCTTATCAGATTCCTTGTCGATAAGTTCAAGAAGCCGCTCACTGTCGACACTCTCAATTAGAGAAACCTTTCCTATCAGCTGACGCACCTTGTTTGTCTGCAAATGCCCAATAAAATGCCATTGGATATCTTTAGGAAGCACTGACTCTTTATGAACAAGTTCCTGCACACGACTTTCACCAAAAATACGCTGACCGGCAACATACGCTTCCTGAACAGCCTCTGCAGGATGGAACTTGCTCACTGCACAAAGCTGGACTCCAACCGGCAATTTAGAGTGAATAAGCCTAATTTCCTCACCTACCTTGTTAATTCCCATATCTTCTTCAAGCTGGACTTTCAGATTTTTCGGGGGTGTCGTATTCATAAGGGAAGACATCCATAATAGGAGTCTCTGTGATTGATGCAATCTGATAATCTGCCATAGTGCCCTTCATCCCATCTTGGAACCGACCGAGCGCATTTTCGAAATCTCCAGCCTGAACAAGAATAAAACTTGCAGACTTCTTTTCTTTACCACTCTTCTCATCAAGTGTGATGAAGTTCACTTTTACCATGTAATATTTATCGGCATAATCAGATTCATCGAAGAAAATCTCAGAGATTTTTGTCTTCTTTACAGCAGAAACAGAGAACTCACCTGATATATATGGTGTGATTTTCTCAATTATCCATGCCTCAGCGTCCGTAAATGTAAGAGCGTCTACAAGATAAGGTTCGTTCACTTTCTTCACCGCACCATTTTCCTGCATGCGGTCGTATCTAATTTTGGTTTCAAACCAGAGTGCCATATCGAATTTTTGTTAGTTTTTTACCACATTGACTCACACATGATGGTAGTGAGCAACTGCAAAGTTAGCAATAAATTTTGAAAAATCCTCTAATTTGCTTGCCAAATTATGTAGGAAAAATTAATTTTGCATTCAGAATTATTAAAAACAACTGACCCCATGGGTATCTACGGACAATTATTCACAACTTTTTTCAAGATTGGGGCATTCACCTTTGGAGGTGGATGGGCAATGATCTCAATTATTGAGAAAGAGATTGTAGACAAACATCATTGGATAGACAGGGAAGATTTTCTCGATCTCCTTGCTATTGCCCAGTCTCTCCCAGGAATCCTCGCAGTCAACATCGCAACATCTATTGGCGACAGGCTGAAAGGCATGAAAGGTGGAATTGTGGCATCGCTGGGAACTATACTTCCTTCATTCCTGATTATCCTTGCCATTGCTATTTTCCTCACACCTGAGACTATCAAGGAAAGTCGGGTTCTCAGCAGTATATTTATGGGAATTCGTCCGGCAGTGGTTGCTCTTATAATCGCCCCCGTAATCACTACTGCCAAGGCAGCCAAATTGAAACTGACAACTATTTGGATTCCTGCTTTAGCAGCTCTGATGATTTCGCTTAACATGGGAATAATATCCAATCCTATTACCTGGATAGCACTTGGTGCATTAGGAGGATATGCTCATTGGGAATACACCCGTAAGAAAATACATCAATCAGCCAAACAAGACTGATACTATAACCCTATAACCTAAAAACATGAGCATATATTTAAAAATGATATGGGCCTACCTCAAGATAGGCATTTTCGGTTTTGGAGGCGGCTACGCCATGCTTTCACTCGTGGAGCGGTCTGTTGTTGGCCCGGGATGGATTTCCGAACAGATGTTCACCGACATAGTGGCAATTTCCCAGATGACTCCGGGACCAATAGGAATTAACTCAGCAACCTACATTGGATATGTAGCTCCCGGACAAGTAACTCATGGAGCACTCGCTTCTCCCTTATGGGGGGTACTCGGAAGTATACTTTGCACGCTTGCCGTAACAATTCCATCGTTTATTCTTGTGATCAAGGCATCTCACTTCATTCGCAAGCACAATCAAAGTGGCGTGATAAAAGCTATATTTGCCGGCCTTCGTCCTGTTGTGGTAGGATTGATTGCTTCAGCTGCAATAATGCTTATGAACGCGGCAAATTTTTGTCCAGACAGTGAACGACGCACCTTGATTTGTAGCATTGTCATTTGCGCCGTATCATTCTGTTTGGTATATTTCAAAGTTCCTTATAAGGGAAAAAAAATAGGAATTCATCCAATTCTCGTGATATGCCTCATGGGACTCACCGGATTAATTTTATATTACTGAGATGAACTACGAATGTACTCTTGAATGGCTGTTCCGTCAACTTCCCATGTTCTCCCGCACCGGAGCAGCAGCATATAAGCCCGGTCTGCAGACAAGTCTCGACCTCGACGAAAATTTCAATCATCCCCACAAAAAATTTAAAAGCATACACATCGGTGGCACAAATGGCAAGGGTAGCACAAGCCATTTAATCGCGGCCATACTACAGAGTCAAGGATATAAGGTAGGACTTTACACTTCTCCTCATCTTGTTGACTTCCGTGAAAGAATCCGCATTAACGGGGAAATGATTTCCAAAGAAGCAGTAGTGGAATTTGTAAGGAAATTCCAAGAAAGCAACTATAACGGGCATCCCAGTTTCTTTGAGCTTACCATGATGATGGCGTTCGATTATTTTGCCATGCAGAGTGTTGATTACGCAGTTATAGAGGTTGGCATGGGAGGACGTCTTGACTCTACAAATATTATAGAGCCTGAACTTTCCATAATAACCAATATTTCAAAAGACCACACACAATTTTTGGGGAAAACGTTGCAAGAAATTGCCCGTGAAAAAGCCGGGATTATAAAACCGGGGGTTCCGTGTGTGGTTGGCGAAGCAACCGGAGATGTTAGGGAAGTATTTGAGGAAAAAGCAAGTGAAGAGGGCACTACGGTCCTATTTGCGGAAGACTTCATGCCGCTACAAAGATGTACACCTTCACCCGACGGAGGATTTGATTGCAACAGTCCGATATGCGGCTGTTTCCATTGTGAACTAAGTGGTGATTATCAGAAAAAGAACATCAACACTGTGCTCGCAGCTCTATATGAGATGCAGCGTTTGGGCATTGAGATCAACGATAGTGCTATAAAGAAAGGAATGTCTGAAGTCTGCAGACTGACCGGTTTGGCTGGCAGATGGATGAAAGTGTCTGACTCACCGCTCACTGTTTGCGACACAGGACATAACGAAGCCGGGATAAGATTCACAATGGAGCAACTTGACCGTTTAGCAAAAGAAAAGTGTGGCAAGAAACACCTTGTCATAGGATTTGTGGCAGACAAAGCAATCGATGACATAATCGACCTTCTTCCAAGGAATGCAGAATATTACTTGACGCAGGCTGATATTCCACGAGCTTTGCAAGTAGATGAATTAAATAAGAAATTCCTGAGTCATGGAATAAGTGGCAAATGTTACAATAACCCCAAAGAAGCTGCTGAAGCAGCCAGGAACAATGCCTCGGAATCAGATATCATATATATTGGTGGAAGCACATTCATCGTGGCAGACTATCTTGCTTGACAACTTGTATACTTCATGTTTAGCTTCTCAATATAATCCATGAAACCTTTAGAAGGCAACCATATTATTCACTCTGACCTTGTGAACCCATGAAAAACAATGCGGGAGGAACAACTTATCTAAGTTATCCTCCCGTTGGCTTTTCTTCATTTATCTGATCTACTATTTCGGTTGGTCCACTACTGATGACTCATCATCAACAAGACGATCTGAACGAGTTTTGTTTTTAGACTGTGCAGAATTCATATCACTTTCTTCGTGCAGCAATATCTCCATACCGGTATTGTCAATCACGCGATACTGAAGATATGCAAGTGACTCATCAGGCACGATCTTAACGCCACGCCCGAACCGACGACGCCACTTACCATAGAGAGAGAACATACCTTTCTTAATATATGCGTCAACGAATGGGTGCACATATAGGATAAATTTCTTCACTTCAAGTTGATCAGTAAGATACTCCAGTTTTTCTTCAAGCTTATCAGTGAAAAGCAAAGAAGGCTGCACCTCTCCTTTTCCAAAACATGACGGGCAGGTCTCTTCGGTGGTGATGTCGAGTGCTGGACGCACTCTCTGCCGGGTGATCTGCATAAGTCCGAACTTTGAAAGAGGCAGAATATTATGGCGGGCTCTATCTTTAGCCATATTATCGCGCATGTGCTCGAGCAACTGCTGTCGATGTTCAGCCTTTGCCATATCGATAAAATCAACAACGATAATACCGCCCATATCGCGAAGTCTCAACTGGCGGGCTATCTCATCGGCTGCACGCAAGTTTACTTCGAGAGCGTTAGTTTCTTGATCCTGAGATGCCTTGCTTCGATTTCCCGAATTAACATCTATGACATGCAGTGCTTCTGTATGCTCGATAATAAGGTACGCTCCCGATTTGAAGGATACCGTCTTTCCAAACGCAGATTTGATCTGCTTCGTTATATTGAAGCTGTCGAATAGCGGAATATCCTTTGCATAGAGCTTAACAGTGTCTTTTCGTTCAGGAGCAATTAACGATACATAGTTTTGAATCTGCTCAAAAATCTCTGCATCATTTACGTACACGCTTTCAAATGTGGGATTGAAAATGTCTCTAATGACACTGACAGCCCTTGAATCTTCCTCATAGATGAGAGATGGTGCTGTGCTCCTTTGCATCTTGGAAATAGAATTTTTCCATGCATCGACAAGGGTGCGCATCTCATTGATGAGTACCGCTACCCTTTTCCCTTCAGCAGAAGTGCGCACTATCACACCGAAGCCTTTCGGTTTTATGCTGCTAAGAAGCTGCCGAAGCCTGACTTTTTCTTCGGTAGACTTAATTTTCTGCGAAATAGAGATTTTATTGCCGAATGGAATAAGCACCATGAAACGACCCGTGAGGGAAAGTTCGGTAGTTAGTCTTGGTCCTTTTGTTGATATCGGCTCTTTTGCTATCTGAACGAGCAACTTTTGACCCGGTTGCAGCAAATCTGCTATACGCCCTTGTTTGGGAATGTCTGGCCTTGGTTCAATCTTTGATATGTCAGGAACTGTCTCAGGATTTTCAAAAGCCTCTTTTAAAAACTCATTATAGGTAGAGAATTGCGGGCCAAGATCAAGATAATGAAGAAAAGCGTCCTTCTCATAGCCGACATCGACAAATGCTGCGTTGAGTCCCGGCATCAATTTCTTAACTTTTGCAAGATAAAAGTCGCCGACAGAATAAACAATATTCCGGCTTTCTTTCTGCAGGGATACAAGACGCGAGTCTTCGAGCAGCGCTATGGAGATTTCCTTAGGCTGCACGTCGA
>CAYQXG010000100.1:0-9786 GCA_964421525.1 uncultured Sangeribacter sp.
TAGCATACCGAATCAAAGAGGGTAACAAGGAACGTATCCAGCAGTATCGTGGCGTTGTGATCCGCATCTCCGGTCATGAAGACAAGAAGCGTTTCACTGTTCGCAAGATTTCTGACGGAATCGGTGTAGAACGTATCTTCCCGATTGAATCACCCTTCATCGAATCAATCACAGTTAACAAGCATGGTAAGGTTCGTCGCGCAAAACTCTACTATCTGCGCAACCTCACCGGTAAGAAAGCCCGCATCAAAGAGCGCTTCATCAAGAAAGACAAATAATGCAGACTTATCTTGCAAGGCTATAGAAATCGGACGGAAATGTTTTTCCGCCCGATTTTTATTATTTCAACATCACATTGAGGGGATTTGATTGTTATTAAATTGTATGGCAAAAAAAGTTAAGAAAAATAAAGTGACGTTCACTGCCGACGCAAGGGAAGGTCTTGTGGTAAAGAACACCGGAAGCGCTTATGTGGTTAGGCTGGATGATTCAGCCTTGGTAAACTGCCGCATCAAAGGGAATTTCCGTATAAAGGGTATCCGCACCACTAATCCCGTTGCTGTCGGCGATCACGTAATGGCTGTTCGAGCCACTGACGACGTGTGGTATATAACTGAAATAAAACCGCGTACCAATTATATAATCAGAAGAGCATCGAACCTTTCCAAAGAATCGCATATTCTTGCCGCCAATATTGACAAGGCCCTTCTTGTTGTGACACTTAGAGAGCCGGAGGTTCCTCTTACATTTATCGATCGTTTCCTCGCCACTGCAGAAGCATATCGTATTCCGGCAGGAATAATACTCAACAAATGTGACTTATGGGATGATATTGATAAAGAACTCGGGGAGGCTATGAAATTGCTATATGATTCTCTCGGATATCCCACCATAATAGTGTCTGCTGCTACCGGACATGGACTCGATGCCCTGAGAGAAGCAACCGCAGAGAAGACTTCATTGTTGGCAGGCAACAGTGGCGTTGGAAAGTCATCGCTCATAAATGCACTGATCCCGGGCATCAACCTTCGCACCGGAGAGATTTCCGAGCTTTACCATACCGGAACACACACGACTACATTTTCTGAAATGCTCGACCTTCCATACGGAGGTGAAATTATTGACATACCGGGAGTAAGAAGTTTCGGAACTATAGATTTCACTATAGAAGATACAGGACACTTCTTCCCGGAGATATTCAAAGCTTCGAGCAATTGCAAATACAGCGATTGCCGTCACACCGGAGAACCCGGATGCGCAGTTAAGGATGCAGTGGCTGAACACCGTATCGCAGAGTCAAGATATGCTTCATATCTCAATATCCTTGAGGAAGTAATGGAAGGATCAGGAGATAAATACCGTAAGGCGTTCTAATGATTTTAGAAGTTTGAATTATTGAAATTAAAAATAATAAATATATGAGAAATGCCATGACATTACTCTCTGCCACCCTCATCATGACAGGGATTGGAGCTCCAAGCCTATCAGCATCGGAACGAAGTAAATATGATGAGCAGTTTGCCAGTTATCCCCTTTATAATGGTGATGATCTGGAACTGAAGATTGACAGCACCGGCACCCACTTCCGGCTATGGAGTCCCCAAGCACAGGAGGTTTCGCTAAATCTATATAACACCGGGCTAAATGGGAAACCTTACCAGACGATTCCTATGACATTCCATGCAGACAACGGCACATGGACTGCAAATATCGACCAGCAACTATATGGGAAATTCTATACATTCAAAGTGAAGCAAGATGGCAGATGGCTTGACGAAACACCCGGAGTGTGGGCGAAGGCTGTAGGAGCTAACGGAAAGAGAGCAGCCATTATAGATTTTGCCATGACTAATCCTGAAGGATGGGAAAGAGACAAGGGGCCTAAAGTCGATAATTTCACAGATGTAATTGTATATGAAATGCATCATAGAGACTTCTCCATGTCTCCCACTTCGGGCATTGCCAATAAAGGCAAATTTTTAGCTCTCACTGAAACCGGCACAACATCACCAGATGGAGAAAAAACGGGTATTGATCATCTTAAGGAACTTGGTATTACGCACGTTCATATCCTTCCAAGCTATGATTATAATTCTGTAGATGAAACCAATCTTCAGCAAAACATCTATAACTGGGGTTATGACCCACAAAACTACAATGCTCCGGAAGGTAGTTATTCCACTAATCCTTCAGATCCGGCAACCAGAGTAAAGGAAATGAAAGAAATGGTGAAAGCCTTGCATGATGCCGGAATTGGTGTGATTATGGACGTTGTCTATAACCACACGGCAGAAAACGACGGTTCTAATTTTGAATTGACCACACCCGGATATTATCACCGACATTGGGACGATGGAAGATATTCAGACGCATCGGGATGTGGCAACGAAACCGCTTCCGACCTCCAGCAGATGCGCGATTATATAATTAACTCAGTTAAATACTGGGCTGAAGAATACCATATCGATGGTTTTAGATTTGACCTAATGGCTATCCATGACACGGAAACAATGAATCAGGTGTCTGAAGAACTGAAAAAGATCAATCCATCAATTTTCGTATATGGAGAAGGCTGGACAGCAGGAGACTCCCCTCTTCCTGCTGAAAAACGCGCATTAAAGGAAAATGTTGCCAAAATGAAAGGGATCGCAGTCTTCTCAGACGATTTGCGCGATGCAGTGAAAGGTCATTATTCAAATGAAGAAGACAAAGGATTTGCAACAGGAAAACCGGGTAACGAGGAGACCGTAAAAATCGGCATCGTTGCTGCAACGCCTCATCCTCAAGTAGACTATTCAAAGGGTAATAATTCCAAATTCCCTTATGCAGCATCACCTGAAATGATAGTAAACTACGTTAGCTGCCATGATGACCTTACTCTGACGGACAAACTGCGCAAATCCATGCCGGAGGCGCCCGATTCCGAAAGGATGGCGGCAGCGAAACTTGCACAGACCATTGTATTCACATCGCAAGGAACTCCTTTTATGTTTGCCGGTGAAGAAATTTTCCGAGATAAGAAAGGTGTGCACAATTCATATAAGAGCCCCGACTCTATCAATGCAATAGACTGGCATCTGAAATCGGAAAATCGTGATCAGTTTGATTACTACAAAGGGCTTATCACATTGAGAAAAGAACATCCGGCATTTCGCATGACATCGGCCGATCAAATTTCCAAGCATCTTGAGTTCGACAGGATCGATTCAGAGAAGACACCCAATCTTATCTCTTATACATTGAAAAACAATGCCAACGGAGATGATTGGAAAGACATTAAGGTGATTTTTAACGGCAGCGACGAAGCAAGAACCGTCAAACTTCCAAATGGAACCTGGAATGCAGCTGTGAAAGATGGCAAGATCGACACAAAAGCCGGGTTAGGATCTTTCAAGGGAAGTGTAACTGTTGCACCACGCACGGCATGCATCCTTAAAAAATAAGTTTTGAAGATATAAAGTGAAGAAACAGCATCTGGAATTTGTCCGGATGCTGTTTTTTAGTCACATGGTTGAGAAAGAGGTTCGCGGGTAGGATAAGTTTTAGATGGCTTTTTGTCCTTTCTGCCATTCTTATTCTTTATACTCTTCTTCTTTTTACTCCCTTTCTTTTTATTCTCTTTATTTTTTTTCAAATCTTCCTTTGGTTCCAGACTATTTCTTTCGGCTGATATAGAGTCGGGGGCCGGAACAAAAGTGCGAGGTGAAGGATTCATAAAAGAGGAACAGGATCGAAATATGAAACCGGATGCTATGCACAAAAGGGCTGCTGCCGCAACGGCAACAAGCCCTCTTCGTTCTTTTGATGTGAGGGGATGTTTCATCATTCCCTATTCAAATTATTGATTATCCCTCATTTCGGTTTGCACGTTTACGCTCATTCTCATCAAGGATTATCTTACGGAGGCGAAGATGATTTGGAGTCACCTCCACATACTCATCCTCCTTAATGTATTCCAGGGCTTCCTCAAGGGAAAACACTACAGGCGGCACGATCTTTGCCTTGTCATCAGCTCCGGAAGCACGCATGTTGGTCAATTTCTTCGACTTCGTAACATTAACAACAATATCCTTGTCCTTAGCGTTTTCTCCGACAACTTGTCCTGCATACACTTCATCTTGCGGGAATATAAAGAATCTTCCGCGGTCCTGAAGTTTATCAATTGCATAGGCATAAGCAGTTCCAGCTTCCATTGCAATCAGAGATCCGTTTGTTCTACGCTCAATCTCACCTTTCCAGGGCTGATATTCAAGAAAACGATGTGCCATTATTGCTTCACCTGCCGTAGCAGTGAGCACATTATTGCGCAAACCTATAATACCACGCGAAGGTATGTGGAACTCAATGTTTATACGGTCATTCTGAGTATCCATGCTTATGATATCTCCCTTGCGGCGAGTAACCATATCCACCACCTTTGAACTGTATTCTTCCGGTACATTTATTGTAAGTGCTTCAATCGGCTCACATTTCACACCATCTATCTCCTTAACAATCACCTGAGGCTGACCAACCTGAAGTTCATAGCCTTCACGGCGCATGGTTTCAATAAGAATTGAGAGATGCAGCACACCTCTACCGTAGACAATCCACTTATCTTCAGAATCACCCTTGCCTACACGAAGAGCAAGATTTCTGTCAAGCTCCTTCATCAGGCGATCGTGAATGTGACGCGAAGTGACATATTTTCCGTCTTTGCCGAAAAATGGCGAATTATTTATAGTGAATGTCATAGACATGGTGGGCTCATCAATGGCAATTCTTGGCAAGGGCTCCGGATTCTCCACAGACGATACGGTATCTCCAATTTCAAAGTCGTCAAGACCTACAATGGCACAAATATCACCGGAACTTACTTCGGAGACTTTTTTCCGTCCCATACCCTCAAAGGTATGCAATTCCTTGATACGTTGTTTTTTTACACTTCCATCTTTTTTACAAAGGGCTATGTCCATGCCCTCACGAAGTGTGCCGCGATGAACTCTTCCTACTGCTATACGCCCCACATAGCTTGAATAGTCAAGACTGGTTATTAGCATCTGAGGCTCACCCTCTAATTGTGTAGGAGCGGGAATATTTTCTATAATGGCATCCAAGACGGGGGTAATGTCGCTTGTACGCACCTTCCAGTCTGTACTCATCCAATTTTCTTTCGCGCTTCCATATATAGTGGGAAAATCCAGCTGGTCTTCTGATGCATTAAGATTAAACATCAAGTCGAATACCATCTCATTGACTTCATCCGGACGACAATTAGGCTTGTCAACCTTATTGACAACAACAACAGGCTTCAATCCCATCTGAATAGCTTTCTGCAGAACGAATCTTGTCTGGGGCATAGGGCCTTCAAAGGCATCAACAAGAAGCAGACATCCATCCGCCATGTTGAGCACTCGTTCCACTTCACCTCCAAAATCGGCGTGTCCCGGAGTGTCTATGATATTGATTTTAGTACCTTTATAATTGATACTTACATTTTTAGACAAGATTGTAATTCCTCTCTCTCTTTCGAGGTCATTGTTGTCGAGGATCAGTTCCCCTGCATTCTGATTTTCGCGGAACAGATTACCTGCGAGGAGCATTTTGTCGACTAATGTTGTCTTCCCGTGGTCGACGTGAGCGATGATTGCGATATTGCGAATGTCTTGCATAGTGTAGAATGTTGTCCAAGAGATGCTTGGGCTGTTTCAAACTGCAAAGTTAATACATTTTGCGGAGATTGCCAAGAGAATTGGCTTATTTTAGTCAGAACTCTTACGTTGCGGGTTGATGGAAGCATGGAGACGACGATAGAATGGATGGCGGGTGAGTGTGACTACGGAACCAATGATGATGAGCTTCATTCGCGCTCTGGTCATCGCAACGTTCATGCGGCGCAAATCACGCAAGAAACCTATATTTCCATCGTCGTTGCTCCGCACAAGGGAAATAATGATCACATCGCGCTCCTGACCTTGGAATCCGTCGACAGTATTGATGGATATGAGATGTCGGAATGGCTTGAAAAATGGAGTACGTTTCACAAGGCGTCTCAAATATTGCACCTGAGCGCGATATGGCGAGATAAGCCCAACATCTAAGCGCTCTTTGAGAAATCTTTCTTTACCAATTTTCTCTATATATTTCCTTAAAGTCAGAATTGAGAACTCCGCTTCATCTCTATTTATACGGCCATAGCTCTCACCTGCAAGGCACTCACGGAATGAAATCTTTTCCTGCGCATCATCTTGGTCTATATTTGCTGCCATTACTGCATCGGCGGTATCAATCCATTCGATTGGGTTATCATAGTCGAGAATACCACGATTCTTAACTTCCGGAGCAGCTTCCATTGCCCCACCATAAAACCACTCACTTGAGAAACGCATTATCTCCTGATTCATCCTATATTGCATCGTAAGGAGTGACACAGCCTCAGGATGATTATCGACAAGACGTTCCATTAGCGATTTACCAAGTCCGGCCTTCAAAGCCTCATACGACTTTACTGTAGGAGGAAGCTGGCAATGATCGCCTGCAAGCACCACCCTTCCTGCCCTACGGATAGGAATCCAGCATGCGGCCTCAAGAGCCTGAGCAGCTTCGTCAATAAAAAGAGTGGAGAATTTCATTCCATCAAGAAGACGGTTGGAGCTGCCTACAAGTGTAGAGGCTATCACATGAGCAGAATTAAAAAGATCCTGATTGATGCGAATCTCCAACTCAGTAGCACGGCTGCGCAACCTATCCAACTTCTGATGCCATTGGTCCGAACCCTTACGACGTGTAGACCGCATTTCGCGTATTGCCTTACGTATGCTCCATAGATCAGGATAGTCGGGATGCGATTCGAATCGGCGCTCATAGGTGAAAGACAGCATCTTGTCGTTTACACGAGAAGGATTACCGAGTCTCAACACATGCACTCCCCTATCCACGAGTTTCTCGCATATCCAATCTACAGCCATATTGCTTTGTGCGCATACAAGAACCTGTGGTTCCCTACGGAGAGTCTCAACGATAGCCTCAACGAGGGTAGTTGTCTTCCCGGTTCCCGGAGGGCCATGCACTATAGCTACATCTTTTGCGCAAAGGACTTTATTGACTGCTGTTTCTTGTGTCTTATTGAGATACGGGAATCCAAGTGGAGAAAAAGTGAGTTCACCTACATGCCGACGTGAATAAAAAATGTCACGGAGTTCTGCAAGGCGCCCTTTCGCTTTGATGGTTCGGTCAATGGCTTCAAACATGGTCCGGTAGGAAGTCTCATCAAAAGATAGCATAACTCCAGCTGTCTGTGCAGCCTCAAGACGAGAAATGTCGGCATTTTCCGGAATTACAACGACCATCCTGGCGCCATCGACAAAACTTACAGTACCGTTAAAGGGGGAAAAAGTTTTTCCTTCCACCTCATCACCCAAGATAAAGAATGCCACAGGACGACCGTATTCAAAGTTATGGTCATTTTCTGAGTCTGATTCCAAGCGTGTGATTTCAATTACACGTTGATTAAGAGAATTGTAGAAAGATCGACATACCTTTATAGGTATCCATGCATTGCCACGCTCGACAAGACGTTTTAAGCCTATACGTGCTGTTATTTCGGAGAACGCTTTCTTCTCCTCATCATATTCAATCTGGAGCAGACGTCGCTGTTCCTGTAAAGCATGTATAGGTGAAATCATAAATAATTATCATAGAATTGGGGCAAAGAGACGCACTAAAGATTCCATCAACCTTTCAAACGGTGAACGAGTGTGCCATTCAGAGAGTGTGATTTTTCTACAGGATTTGATATCGTCGAAGAAGATGTCGCGCATTTGCTTGTTGATTTCATCTGAATAAATAAGTAGATTGCCTTCGAAGTTATTCTCGAAACTGCGGAAGTCGAAGTTCACGGAACCTGTCGTCACAAAGTTATCGTCGGCAATCATTGTCTTTGCATGAAGCATGCCCGGAAGATAAAAATATATCTTAACCCCGGCTTTTAGACAATCGTCGATATATGATCGGCTGCCATATCCAAGCAAAACAGAATCTGTCTTTTCCGGCATCATGATCCTGACATCCACACCCGACAGGGCAGCTCCTTGTAAAGCCTTAAGCAAGGCATCGGTCGGAAGAAAATATGGCGTCTGGATATAAACCCTCTTTCTTGCCGAAGCTATAGCCTTTTGAAAACATAGAACAAGATTATTCCATCTATCTATTGGACCGGAAACCACAAGCTGCATCGCTACATCACCGGCATCAGGATAGTTACTTGAAGTGATGGCCTGAACATCGGCATCGGGCCTCATGAAATTCCAATCCATTGCAAAACTATAAAGCATGGATTCAATAATTGGTCCCTCTATTCTAAGATGTGTATCACGCCATTTTCTCCCGTCAGGAGATTCCTCTACATAGCGGTCAGCAACATTCATTCCACCGATATATCCAATCTTTCCATCTATCACCACAATCTTCCTATGGTTTCTCCAATTAATCCTATTGGCAAGCTTTCTGAACGTCACACGAAAGAAAGGATGAGCATCAACTCCAAGTTGCCGCATTCGCCTGAAAAACTTATTGGAAGTAGAAAAAGATCCAACATGATCATACAGAACTTTAACCTGCACACCTTCCTTCACCTTTTCGGCAAGAAGGTCGAGTAATCTGTTCCCAAGCTTATCGTCGCTATAGATGTAATACTGAAGATAGACATAACTACGGGCAAGGCGAATATCGTCCATTAGTCTGTCAAACTTCTTCTTGCCATTAGTAAAAATCTCGACTGAATTATTAAGATCGAGATGTGCATGACAAAGATTGTGGGCAAGCTTCACTTTCTGAATCTGATCAGCATCCAAACCTGCATTTTCGAATACATGTTGCTTAGGACGGGATCTCTCAAGAAGTTTCCTCCTAACCTTCTTACTAATCATTGCCTTTCCTTTGAGGCTTCTACCAAAGAAAAGATAGAATAATACACCAATCACAGGAAGAAACAGCAAAGCGAGTGTCCATGAAATAGCTCTGATTGGATTTTTATTCTCAGATACTACTACAACAACACAAGATATGACCACCACAAAGTAGATCAAGAGCAAAGCTAATATAATCCAGTGATACATTTTAAGTTGAATTGATGTAAGGTTAAGAGAGGATATTTATAAGAGCGAGGCCTGAAGGGATGACATGATTGATGTCACCACTTCAGGCTTAATTTCAATATCGAATGGCATAAGCCATTAAACAATTATTCAGCAGCAGGTGCTTCTGCAGCGGGAGCCTCGGCAGCAGGTGCTTCAGTAGCAGGTGCTTCTGCCACGGGAGCCTCAGCAGCCGGAGCAGCTTCAGCTTTCTTTCCACCGCGACGGCTACGACGTGTCTTGGTCTTGGCAGCCTTTTCAGCGAGCATGTTTTCGTTGAAGTCAACAAGCTCAATCATAGCCATTTCAGCATTATCGCCGAGACGATGTCCTGTCTTAAGGATACGAGTATATCCGCCCGGACGGTCAGCTACCTTTTCAGCAACCACGCCAAAAAGTTCCTTAATAGCCTCTTTGTTCTGCAGATAGCTGAAAACGAGACGACGATTATTCATATCGTCTTTTTTGCAGCGAGTGATAAGAGGCTCGGCATAAACGCGAAGCGCCTTAGCCTTAGCCAGAGTCGTAAAGATTCTCTTATGCATGATGAGAGAGATTGCGAGATTTGAGAGCAACGCTTCGCGATGACCCTTCTTACGGCTCAGGTGGTTGAATTTTTTATTGTGTCTCATCGTTGTGTTTATTCTTTATCTAATTTATACTTTGAAATATC
>CAYQXG010000101.1:0-9722 GCA_964421525.1 uncultured Sangeribacter sp.
ATGCCGAAAATCATCCCAACCCAGCTTCCCCGGGGCCTCTCAAATCTTATGAGACAGGGTCTAAGTATATCCAGTTATCCCTGCATTCAAAGTTCAATCTGATAAAGGACATGGGTTCGCAATGGGGAATTTTCAGGAAGATTTGGATGCTCAAACTCTCCGACTTTTGTCATCCCTATCTTTTGCATCACCCTTTCTGATGGAACATTCTTTTTGGCAGTGAAAGAGTATAATCTTTTTATACCCTTTGATCTTGCTAATTCCAAAACAGCTTTAGCTGCCTCTGTTGCCAATCCTTGATTATGATAGTCTGCGTCTAACCGCCACCCTATTTCAACACCAGGAGTAAAATCTGCATCAAATCCGATCTCATGCAGTCCGACATATCCGATAAATCGTTCCGTTGATTTCAACTCCACGGCACATAATCCCCAGCCATTCCTATCAAACTCTGATTGTATTCTGGAAAAGAATGATACCGTTTCTTTCTCTGTCAGGATAGCTGGGAAATAACGCATGACGCGCCTATCCTTATTCATTTTGATGAACAAAGGTAAGTCTTCCGGTTTCCAATCACGGAGCACCAATCTGTCAGTCTCGATATATTTCATACTCTATCCCTTATATATTTTGTTACCGTCGTAATCATTACCACTATTACAAAAAAATCGCTTTACAATTGCACTGCAGTCATAGTCATCACCAGGGTGCTTATTTCAAGTATTATTCCTATATATCTGCCAGCTATTGAATAGATTCTGCCAAATAGAATAGAATGCCAGACCTACAGATGCGATTGGATTCAAAAATGTATTGAGCATCCATATTCCCATTGCTGTGTTTTTCTGCGCCAACATCTGACCTCCGGCGATCTGATCAGCATATCTTTTTCCAATCATTTTTCCTAAAGAAAATTGACCTATACATATCACGAGCGAGATAAAACCCAACCATATCACATTAGCCAAATTGTTGTCTAAACGTATTACAACAAAATCTATTGTTTGACCAATAGTGACAAATAATGCAAAAGCCCATAAATAAAACGACCACTGCTTATATCTTGAAATATATGCATTTATATTAGGTAAAAACTTCTGCATACACAATACTAATATAAAAGGCAATGCAATCACTACTGCAATCTTTGCAAATATGAGCATGAACATCTGTCCAAAGCTGGAGTTTGGAGTAGGGTCCAAAATGATAGAAATATAGATAGGTGTTACAATCGAAACCAGCAGGTTTCCTACAATGGTATAGGTTGTAGTGCGAACGGGATTCGCTCCCAACATTGCAGCCACAACTGTTACTGAAGATGCAACCGGACACAGCACACACATCAAAGCTCCCTGAGCCAACACATAATCAAATGAAATGATATATACAAGCCAATATAGACATACACTGACTACAGTTTGAAAAGATGCTATCCAGAAATCAAGCTTTGTAGGACGCAATGAAGAAAGTCGCACACCTGAAAAAGTCAAGACAAGAATGGAGAATATAACGTAGGGCACGACTACTGACAAAGACGAGCATATTTGCCGAAGGAAATACCCTAATATCAATGCGATTGGAAGGACAAGGCTTTTATATTTCTGCATTTATATACTAAAAACTATTATCTACGGTATCTACAATGACAAAATTACAAAATATCTCCTAAATCTCCAAATATGGTTATTTGTCGGACATTCACTAATTCTGTAATCGAAAGCAACAAGCCCAGAAGTGGCTTAAAAATGGAGGCCGGGACAGTCTTCAGTAATAACCATAATTTACCACAATGCATCGGCAAATAATCACACCTGATTTTGTAAAATTGTCAATTTTACAAAATTAGTCATTAATATGGCCTTTCTTTTCACCTCTGCCCCTTCCCTCCTTATATTGCAAGCGACTTATGCTTGAGTCACCGATGTGATTTTAACTCAAAAACTTGCATAATCCAATAATTATCTTTAACTTTGACAATCATTAACTCATACTAAAGAACATCAAATATGAAATACAAAGGAATAATCGGTGCAATTCTGACCCTGACTTTGATAACTACGTCATGCACTCCAGACAAATGTAACACCTCTGAAGAAAAGACAGCGGTCGATAGCAACGCAATAATTGAGACAATAATGAGCCGCAGAAGCATCCGCGCTTATGAAGACCGTGCCATCCCCCGCGACACAATGGAACTAATCACTGAATGTGGCATCAACGCACCCAACGGCATGAACAAACAGGAATGGGAGATTCGCGTTGTGGATAATCCAGATTTCATAAACGGGGTAACGGAACTGTTTGTAAAGGAGAATCCTGATGCAGCAAAAGATCCGGGATTCAAGAATGTTTTCCGCAACGCACCCACTGTCGTATTTATAGGAGCGCCCGACAACACATATTCCGGAGTAAACTGCGGTCTTCTCGGAGAAAATATGATACTTGCCGCCTGGTCAATGGGCATAGGTTCATGTTGTCTTGGAGGTCCTGTAAGGTTCCTGAACTCAGAGGTAGCGGCAGATTATCTGAAGCAACTGAAGTTCTCAGAAGGTTATACCCTCCTCTATGCCATCGGGTTTGGGTATCCGGCCGAAACCCCTGACGCCAAGCCACGCGACAAAGCAAAAATCCTTTTCCTTGACTAAAGGATCATAGACTTCAAAGCCCGAAATGAAGGAATCCGGGCTTACCCACCTGTATTCCAACACCATGCTTGTTTATGCTCAAATGCAAAGAAAAATCCTCACCCTCCCCTCTCACATTTACTACCGTTTTCACGGTCAGCCTCTTGCACAGTTGACTTTTTCTCTGTAACTTTGTAAACTAATAGGCGTTTCCTCAGGCGAATGACTGCCCAAATTTAAGAAAAAATTTATATTCAAAATATTTCAGAATCTTCCCATTAGTATCAGTATCGTAAAGGCCTAGTCACTTTTCTGACTATGGGGATATATTAAAGTTTAGAAAATGCATTACACACTAAAAAAAGGTTTTAAGTCCATTAATGGTCAAGTAGAAATCCTTGATGAAGATTCACTGTGTTATTTAGTTAGAAATGAAAGCAGAGGAGCAAGCGGGAATCGAACAATATCAAAATCATTGCTAAACGAATATGTTGATTATTTTGAAAAACATCCTTATGCTTCTCCAACCCAGGCAAGAGAAGATTTAGCCGGACTTACTGATAATGACAAGTTCGAATACGGGTATACTTCCACTCTGACTACTATGGCTAAAATGGTCCTTGGAAGCGAATTAAATCAATATGACAAAATAATATCGGTCCATTCTGACCAAATAAGAAATCACAATAATCCTCTTCAGGTAATTTATTACGGGGCACCTGGTACTGGCAAGTCACACAAGATAGACAATGACCCTCATGTGACTGATGAGAATACCATACGTACGACTTTCCATCCGGACTCGGACTATTCAACATTCGTGGGTGCATACAAGCCAACAATGGCACCCATGCCTGTGAATGCATTTGTCGGAACAACTGTGCATCACGCCAAGAATGCAGATAACGAAGAAGCATACGAAAAGAAGATTGTCTATAAGTATGTTCCTCAGGCATTTTTGAAAGCATACGTTGCTGCATGGAGCGACTTGGATAATCCGCATTTCCTTGTTATTGAAGAAATAAACCGAGGTAACTGCGCTCAGATATTTGGAGACCTATTCCAGTTGCTTGACCGCAACAATATGGGTAGTTCGTCTTACGCAATTCATGCTGACGAAGACATATCTCAATTCCTCGCTGAAGACAAAAATGGATTTGTCAATCTATCTAAAAATCAAAAGGATGCCATCCAATCGTTTGTACTCACTAAGGATTCCGGCAAAACAGAGGCTATTGGCGATGCTATCCTTTCCGGCAAGAAGTTACTCTTGCCCCCAAATCTTTACATCTGGGCTACAATGAACACTTCAGATCAATCGCTTTTCCCGATTGACTCAGCTTTCAAACGCCGTTGGAACTGGGAATACATACCCATCGATTATGATGCTATGGATTGGCAGTTTGAAGCCGGTGGTAAGCGTTATCTATGGTCAGATTTCCTAAAGAAAATAAATCCGCTGATCTATCATCTGACTCAATCGTCGGACAAGCAGATGGGATATTTCTTCGCAAAAGCAGACAAGAAAACTGATGACACGCTGACAAAGGACAACCTAATATCAGAAAAGATATTCCTTAACAAGGTGTTGTTTTATCTTTGGACGGATGTTCTTAAAGACTTCGAGACAGGTGACAAAATTTTCCGCGATGAAGAAAAAGGACAGATGTATCAGTTCTGTGATTTCTTTCCGACAACAAATGGCAAACTTGTCGAATTTGTCAACAAACTTGAACTTCCGCAAATAAAGTATGCAGACAAAGATAATGAAGAAGTTGACTTCGATTCTCCTAATGACTCTGAGTTAAACGATAATAACGGCAACCGACAGCGCGATTATTCCAGATACAGTGTTGATGGGGAAGGCCGGATGTCTAAGTCCGATGCTGTGATAGCCGCAATGACCGCTTTTGTGAAAGCTTTGCCGGAACTTTCTGCAACAGAGCTACTCAGAAAGATTGACGGATTTAATCTTTCATATACCATTGCCTATTCCGAAGAAGATTTCAATAAATATCTTGAACAATCTTCCGATCCTCGTTTCACCAAACGCTATGCACGAATTGAGACCGGGACAAGAGAACCTATATACATTTATAAAGGATCAACTCCAAAGCGTATTGGTGAACTTATACAAGGACTCAACAATTCCGGCACCGGTGTTATGCTAACGAAAGTAGAATGAAACTCCTGATTGAAGAATACCAGTATGATGCAGCTGATGTTTTCGATGTTTTGGATGGGCTATTTACGCTCCAAGATGTCGAGGGCAAAATCGTTCTGAGTTATGTCGGGTATTATTACAATCCAAAAATCAAGGACGTTGTTTTCATTCTGCCGAAAGTGCTGATTGATGAAGCTGGAAAAATATTCGGCAAATATGAGCCCCGCAATTTTGTAAATCTTGAAGATGCGGAACTTGAACCTCACGAAGCAAAATTCATATATGAATTTTCAGTTTGGATTCACCGAGCTATCGTGGTGTATAACAATACTCATAAGCATAACGACATAATTCTACGTGAACAGATTGAAAGCGAAGGGCATGGAGCGAAGAAGAAAACTAATACTTGGCTTGATGTCATATTATCTCTAATTCGCTTTGCCAAAGACAATCGATCGTTTTTTACGTTCGTTCTGAAGAACGTCCACTCCGGCTACAACAAGATAAACTGGACGCGCACCATCAGCGGCACTACTGCCGTAGTTCAGAGTGACTCTCCTGTATATCTTAAACCTGTCAACAAGAAAAGACAAATCAATTTTGATGAAGAACTCATAGTAATTTTCTATTCGATTCTAAACTATGTGGCTGAGCGCTTTGGTTTCAAGACTGAAATACCATTCGGTTTCCCACTGATCAAAGGTAGGAAGTTTGAGCGATATATCGATGGCTTTGGTCGCCGCCGTCTCCATCAGATAAAATATAAGTATTTCTCTGATGTAGCCACGAGGCTTTGGGACTTGTGCTATGCATTCTTTGACAAGGCATATCAAATAAAGACAGCCACAGATAACCGAGAATACCTGCTTGCCAAGAGTTTCCATATCATGTTTGAGGCAATGATTGAGGAACTTATCGGTGACAATGATGTGCCAAAAGGTTTGAAAGAACAAGATGACGGTAAACTTGTTGACCATTTCTACACTTACGATGGTTTGCTTATCAACCGCGAGGAGGACAACGATATATATTATATAGGTGACTCTAAATACTATAAGCTCGGCAGCAAGCCGGGTAAAGAGTCTGTATATAAACAATACACATACGCACGTAATGTAATCCAATGGAATCTAAATCTATTCATCAATTCATCGACAAAACAGGATGAGAAAGACAGATATAGAAAGATACAGCTGCGTGATGATGTGACAGAGGGATACAACATAATTCCCAACTTCTTCATCTCCGCCAATATCAATCCTGTAACGCTCTCATACGAAGACCGTACAATTAGACGGGATGGACAGGAAAATATTTGCCGCCAATTTGAGAATCGGTTGTATGACCGAGACACACTTATAGTATCGCACTACGATGTCAACTTCCTCTTCGTGCTATCGCTATATGCTCGTGATAATGCAGGAGCAAAGGCACAGTGGAAAGCTGATGTAAGACGAAAATTCAGAGAGGAGATCCAGGGTATGCTAAAAGATCGCTTTGAATTCTACGCCATGACCGCCCATCCTGATGTGGATGCCTTTAAATACTTCAAAGAACATTTTCAAGACACATTAGGAAAAACATTCAGACCTTATGATCAACAAGATGTTTTCTCCCTCGCTCTTGATCGTAATTACTCAGAAGAGAACTATAAGTTAGTGGAAATCCTAAAAAAAGATTTCTTTGTGGTTGAATGCCCTTTAGGTTCAAATCCTGTAATAAAACTTAACGAAGAAAAAGAACAATTTGGAGACAAGAAAAGTCCAAACGGAGAAGGTCTTGTATTTGTCGGATACGTACCGGCCGCAGAAAGAGATCGGTATCAAAATAATAATGCGCTATACTACCGGTCAAGAGCAATTCCAAAGGGTAATATTAAGGATATTAAATATTTTGCACCTATGATTTCTGGAACAATATCCGGTTATTATGATGTTTCCAGTATATATATAGATGTTAATTCAGAAGGAAATGCCAGAGTAGTTTTTTCCTTAGGCTCATTTAACAGTTTAGGTAATGAAGAAGCTATTGTACAATATGGTAACAAAAGGTTACTTTACTATGGTGGAGCTCCAATAACACTTGCAAAACTTAAAAAAATCTATTATGAAGCTCCCAAATAATAACAGTTCTTACAGAACATACTTTCAAGTTTCATCATCTTCTCAAAATAAACCCAGTTTAATTGTATTTTTAAGTATTAATATAAATATTAACTCGCATGTTAGCACTAACATACGTTAGAGAAGGAAAGTTTGAATTTACTGAAAAACCGAAACCTGGCATGTTAGATCCTAGTGATGCCATAGTTAAAGTAACTCTTCGTAGCATCTGTGCTAGCGATTTGCATATCAAGCATGGGAGCGTGCCGAGGGCTGTGACAGGCGTAACTATAGGGCATGAGATGGTCGGAGTAGTTGAGAGTATCGGCGAAGCAGTCAATACAGTGAAACCTGGCGACCGTGTGGCTGTGAATGTGGAGACGTTCTGTGGGAAATGTTTCTTTTGCCGGCATGGGTGGGTCAATAATTGTACTGACACTAATGGCGGTTGGTCGCTTGGTTGTCGTATAAATGGTGGACAGACTGAATATGTGCGTGTGCCGTTTGCCGACAATGGTCTATCGAAGATCCCTAATAATGTTTCGGACAGACAGGCTCTCTTTGTCGGTGACATTCTTGCTACCGGTTTTTGGGCTGCTAAGATTTCAGAAATTGGTGAGGAGGATACGGTGCTGATAATCGGTGCCGGTCCGACAGGACTTTGCACTCTTCAATGTGTGAGACTTTTTGAACCGAAAAGAATTATCGTTTGCGAAAAGGATGAGGTGCGTAAAGAATTTGTCAAGAAGCACTATCCTGACGTGACAGTCGTTTCACCGGAAGAATGCCATAAAAAGACTTTTGAATTGTCCGAACATGGAGGTGCCGACAGGGTAATCGAAGCAGCCGGAGCAGACGATACTTTTCGCATGGCATGGGAATGTGCTCGACCAAATGCGATTGTTACCGTTGTTGCGCTCTATGACAAGCCTCAGTTGTTGCCGTTGCCGGATATGTATGGCAAAAACCTGACGTTCCAGACAGGTGGAGTTGATGGATGCGACTGCGAGGAGATACTAAAACTTATATCCGAAGGGAAAATTGACACCAGTCCGTTGATAACCCATACCTTCCCATTTTCAAAGGTTGAAGAAGCCTATGACCTGTTTGAGAATCACCGCGACAACGTAATAAAAGTAGCAATCAAAAACGATAAATACATCGATATTAAAGGTAATAACGGAGAAGAAGTTTGAGATATGAAATAGCACGGCTGAGCTTCGGCTCATTCAGTTTGAGGGGATTAATACTGAGTGTGAGTTAATTCCATTTTGGAAATAACTGAATTAATAGTATACATCAGCTACCGAGGATTCCTCGGCAGCTGACAACAAAAAGAAAATAGGTATAAGGAAGTGAAAGTTGAGTTACCCAAAATTCACTATTTTTGGACAGGAACGGGAAATTTGGAGAACAAAACCTGTACAGCTTTTGCTATTCCAGAAAGGGTTTGGAGCTGGCTGTCGCCATTGTCAAGGATAGTTGCAACAGACGCAGTATAGACTGGTTTCTCATCAGATATATCTACAAGATCCATTGTCAGTACACCTTCTTTATAAATGGACGGCACCCATTGTGTATAAGTTGTCGTCTGTGGCCAGTAGTAAGGACGAGAATACCAACTACCTGGAATCTCTGCTGTCGATATTTTACGAGCCAACAAGGATGAAACAGCTATAGCAAAGCAAATATCTATTGGCATCGGCTGGAAAGGACGACTAATAATAAAGATATTCAGTTCGTGAGTGGCACTCACGAACTGAACATAGTGGTTACTGATTATAGATAAGTTACTGTTGCATCAATGGGCTTACGACTGAAATGGTTTGGCAATGGTTTTGCTCCTTCTGCCGGAAATCCAAGTGCCAGACACGTGAGAATTTCTTCATTTTCCGGCAAAGCGAATTCAGCAGCCATCTTGTCGGGATCAAAGCAATTTACCCAACAGCTGTCCACGCCTACACTCTTGGCACATAGCATCATGTGGGTAGTAACTATGGAAGCATCTTCGATACCGGAATCATACTTCTGTCCGGGATATGTATAGGTATTGTTCTTATCAAAAGCTACAATAAGCATAGTCGGCGCACCATAACGGCAAGGAGTATGTGCATCGACTTTGGCAAGACCCTCTGCCGACTGCACAACATAGACATGCTGTTCCTGCAAGTTCTTAGCAGTAGGTGCCAAGCGGCCAGCCTCAAGAATTGAGTCGAGCTGTTGTTTGCTTATTTGGCGAGAGTCAAACTTCTTACAGGAATACCTGTTTTTGGCTAATTCAATGAAATCCATATACTTTTTGGGGTTATCGGGTTATAGGATTATTGGTTATCAGAAGAATTTGAAAATTTTTATTCGGAAAAATTCTTTTATTAATCTTAATAACCATTAATCCTTTTAATCTTTAACATTATGTTTGGCTTGCAAACATAAATTATCAGTTAATTTCAATTAACATCCTCTACCGTCGATGCTACATGATGCTCCATCGGCATCGGGATTGTGTTCAAGACCTACATCTTTTGAGTAGAGAGTGATCGTTCCATCCTCAAGCACATAGCAAGGAATACCGATATCGCCAATCGCTTTGGCTTCGTCGAAAGCAGGATTTGAGTCGCGGAGTTTTAGAAACTTCTTGAGGTTTCCGACATTCTTTCCAATATCAATAATCTCAAAGTCGGGATTGCCTTCGACCTGCTTTTTCACATACTCGCAATCGGGACAGGTCTGCATTACATACATCTTTATCATATCATCATATATTTATTTTCTTATTAAGACCCCGTCTCATAAGATTTGAGAGGTCCCGGGGAAGCTGGGTTGGGATGATTT
>CAYQXG010000102.1:0-9291 GCA_964421525.1 uncultured Sangeribacter sp.
GCTTCCCGAAAGATTGTTATGCACCTTTCGGCTCCAGCTCTCTGCCGCATACCATATGCGGTCGAGAACGCAAAAGTGATAATTCCGATTACTGTTCGCCATAGTTCCTGAATCTTCTTGGTTGACGGATAAATCCAGAATCTGGCATAAGTGTGCGAAGCCTGTGTATATTCTCAATCTCCTCCTCCTGAGAGATCTGCGGTGCGGGCTTGTTGTGATTTGTTATTGACATATCTGTAAATATTACGATAAAAAATAATATCACAGGGAGAAGCATAACAACATAAGCCATCGTTGAACTATGTTTACGGGAAGCATAGTGCTTCATTACAGCCTTGCGCCTTTTCTTATTATATAAAATCTTATGAAGCCATAAATCCCACAAGAGGAATAGTGGAATACACAACAAGAGCAGATATGAGCCTACATATATGAAAGATGAGTTGATTTTCCCTAATATTATCACTACTATTGCCGGGATAAAATTTGAATAGTAGCAAAACATCCAAGGTCCGTCGAGTTTGCTTCCCGGACTCTTCTCTTGATGCTTGTCACCAAGCCACCAGACGTAATCCCAAATATAAAACCGATATTTCTTCTGCTTCTTCATATCCGTTACCTCCAAGCAAAGAAAAGTACAAGACAGCAGATAAGGGTGGATCTGGAGAATGGTATCGTTAAAAGAGTGTATCAATAAATACAACCTGTAATATTGTCTAACTTTAAACAGAATCCGTATAATCAATACCATGATTAGTAAAACTTGGTCGTTCAGTTTAGACCCCATCTCATAAGATTTGATAGGTCCGGGGTCGCTGGGTTGTTTCCCAAAAAGAATCTATATCCAATGATTTAAAGGTCATTATTTGAAATTAATATTTAAGTTCAAATTATGTCAATATCTTCAAAAAAGTTACCTCAACCCGGTTTTGGCCGACAAAAGTACATAGTATAGTAAAGGCTAAAATAATAAATCGGTCAGAAAAAATACAATTTATTTAATTCAGCCAACTGGTTTGTATAGATTTTTGAAAAATAATTATTAACTTTGCATAGAAACATACCTAAAATAACTATACCTATGCAAAAGAAACTAACTTATTTGACTCTTGCCATCGGATTGATGACAAGCTTACAATCTTGGGCTGACACTAAATTAGAGGCAGAAAATGCCAATTACAGCAATTGCGCTGTTGTCTCAGACAAAAAGTATTCCAACGGAGAAGCACTTAAACTGACAGAGGAAACTGCAAAAATCACTTTCGATGTCAATATCGACAAAAAAGGGAAATACACACTTTTTGTCGCAGGTGATGGCATTGGAGGCAGCAAGATTGTAAACTGCTCGGTAAATGGCAGTTCAGGACAATTCAGTCTTGACAGCTATACAGAAGTGGAAATTGGCACCATCTTTTTGGCAGAAGGGAAAAATAATATAGTTATAACACCAAATTGGACCTGGTTTGATATTGACTATATTCGTATAGATTCCCCCAAAGACGAGTATCATTTCGACATAGCAGTTGCTCCAGTTGACGAAAAAGCTACCGATGCTGCAAAAAAAATGTATTCATTCCTTTACGATAATTTCGGGAAAAAGACTATTTCCGGAATAATGACAGGAGATATGGGGTCTGCAAATGGAGATATTACAAATCACGACGATGTGAAAGCTGTCTATAAGGTATCAGGGAAATATCCTGCTCTTGTTGGATTCGATTTTATATTCGCTACAGGACGCACTGAAAACGAAGCTTGGTGTAAAGATTATACCAAAAAGGCTCTTGAATTGGCAAAAGACACATATCTACGTGGCGGACTACCAGCATTCTCATGGCATTGGCATGATCCAAGCCGCAAGACCGACAGCTTCATGGTCGAAGACTCAAACATCAGTATATCACAAGCCCTTAACAGCGATGGCTCATGGAATACTTCTTCTGATCTATATAAGTATATTATTCACGATATCGACATTATTGCCGATTATTTCCTTGATCTGCAGGAAGCCGGAGTGGCATGTATTTTCCGTCCGCTTCATGAAGCAAGCGGCGGATGGTTCTGGTGGGGCAGAAATAAGAAACCTGCTGATTTCGTAAAATTATACCAACTGGTATTCGAAGAAATGACACAGGTGAAAGGCGTCCACAATGTGTTGTGGGTCTGGAATGCAGGCGCTGATGACATAGATTGGAACCCCGGGGAAAAATACTACGATATTGTATCTGCAGATATCTATAACCAGGCTTTTGACTACTCGAGCAATGCCGGTATGTTCGACAAGCTCAAGACTCTTACTCAAGGCAGAAAGATAATAGCATTGTCGGAGAATGGTCCTATTCCTGATATTGAAAAGCAATCAGAAGAGGATGCAATGTGGTCTTGGTGGATGCCATGGTATCAGACTTGGGAAGGCAAATTCGTGGATCAGACAAGCCCTGAGCAATGGCGCAAGTGCATGAACGATGAACGCATAATAACACTTCAAGATATGAACTCATGGAATGGAGTTGAGATCATTTCCATAGCTCCTTCACAGAATATCATATATGACCTTAATGGTCATCGCCTTCTCAAAGAGCCTTCTAACGGGATTTATATCCAAAACGGCAAAAAGATATTCAAGAAAGAATGATAATGAATAAGGATGATGTTTCAGGTAATCTAATAACAATTATACATTCAAGGGGAAGTTCAGGCTTCCCCTGCTTGTATTTTTTGTTTTATCGATTAGCAAAAAAATTTGGGAGATATCCAAATTTTTAGTAACTTTGCATTACAAATGCACCCATAGTTCAATGGATAGAATAATGGATTCCGGTTCCATCGATTGGGGTTCGACTCCCCATGGGTGTACCACGAGCGCAGTAAAAGCTGCGCTTTATCGTTTTCCATTTTCTGTTGTAGTTTATGCACAAACAAAGATGAAGCGATAATTCAAACCACAAAAGAACCTTCCATTGATTTTTATTACATTATGAAACGGATTATCGGATTAGCCACCATAGCCTTAGGTGTTGCCCTCAATAGTGTGAGTCTTATCGCCCAGGACTTCAGAGACAGGTCTCTGTCAAATAAGGAACGTGCGGAACTACTGTTGAAGGAACTGACCATCGACGAAAAAATCTCAATGATGATGGACGACAGCCCAAAGATTGAACGTCTTGGCATCAAACGCTACAACTGGTGGAACGAAGCTCTCCATGGGGTAGGACGCGCAGGGTATGCCACTGTATTCCCACAAGCCATCGGAATGGCTGCAACTTTCGACGATTCGCTAATTTTCAATGTATTCAGTACAATCAGCGATGAAGCCAGGGCAAAATGGAACACCATGGGTGACAATGAGGTGACCCGCTACCGAGGTCTAACATTCTGGACCCCGAACGTCAACATATTTCGTGATCCAAGATGGGGCCGTGGTCAAGAAACCTACGGAGAAGATCCTTATCTGTCATCTATAATGGGAAAGGCTGTGGTGGAAGGCCTACAGGGTCCATCAGATTCAAAGCACATGAAGACTATTGCCTGTGCAAAGCATTATGCAGTGCATAGCGGTCCGGAATGGAACAGACACTCTTTTGACGCTCGCAACATTGACCCTCGAGACCTTTGGGAAACATACCTTCCCGCATTCAAGTCACTTGTTGATGCCAACGTAGGGCAAGTGATGTGTGCATATAACCGGGTGGAAGGAGAACCGTGCTGCAGTAACAAACGACTTCTTCACGACATTCTGCGCAACAAATGGGGATATGACAAAATTGTAGTTTCCGATTGCTGGGCAATCCGCGACTTCTACCGTCAGGATGCACATGCCACTCACCCATCGGCAGTAGAAGCAAGTGCCGATGCTGTCGCATCCGGAACAGATCTTGAATGTGGTTCAAGCTACAAAAGTCTTAGCGAAGCCTACAAAAAAGGATTAATCTCTGAAGCCGCTATAGATGAGAGTCTTTTGAGATTGCTGACCACCCGCCTTAGTCTCGGAGAACTCTTCGAAGACAACGACTGCGAATGGAATAATCTTGGAGAACAAGATATCTGCAGCCCGGAACATAAGAAATTAGCACTCGAGACGGCACGCAGGTCGATGACATTGTTGAAGAATAATGGAATCCTTCCTCTTCCTCATGATGCAAAAATCATTGTGATGGGGCCGAATGCCAATGATACTGTCATGCAATGGGGAAACTATAACGGATTACCACAAAGCACCATCAGTATTCTTGACGGTATCCGCACCATATCACCTGACGCTCCTTATCTCAAAGGCTGCGACTACGTTGAAAATAAAAATATTCGTTCCTGCTTCGATCAACTTAAAATCAAAGGGAACAAAACAGGAATAGCCGCAAGATATTGGAATAACCTTGAACAAGAGGGAAAGCCGATAGCATCAGAAACACTCACCTCTCCTATCAACAAGAGCAACGGCGGTGCAACAGTATTTGCACCCGACGTAAACCTTGAAAATTTCTCAGCTATATATGAGACTCAGTTCATACCTCAAGAAACAGGAGAATATGTGATAACAGTGTCGACAGATAGAGGATTACGCAGCCTCAAAATCAACGGACAACACATGATGAAAGGAAACGGAGATTATGCACTGAGAGACTATGTAGTAAATTTCCATGCAGAGAAAGGTAAGAAATACGACATTTACCTTGACTATTCCCATAAGACGGGCCCAGCCCTTCTGAAATTTGACATCGGACAAAAGACAGCCTATGACACTGACTGTGGCGAGGCAGACGTGGTCATCTTTGCAGGAGGTATCACGCCGGCGCTTGAGGGCGAGGAAATGCCAGTATCATTCGAAGGGTTCAAAGGAGGAGACCGCACGAGCATTGAACTTCCGAAAATTCAGCGTGAACTGATATCCAATCTCAAGAAACAAGGAAAGAAAGTGGTATTTGTCAACTGCTCCGGAAGTGCCATAGCACTTGCTCCTGAAGATTCTATCTGCGATGCCATTCTTCAGGCATGGTATCCCGGTGAAGCCGGCGGTCTTGCAGTGGCAGAGACATTATTTGGCATCAACAACCCGGCTGGACGTCTTCCCATAACTTTCTACAAGAACGATGCCCAGTTGCCAGACTTTGAAGACTACAGTATGGAGGGTCGCACTTATCGATTCATGACAGAAAAACCTCTCTACGCTTTCGGTCATGGGCTCAGCTACACTACTTTTGAATATTCAGAACCTGTAATTACAACTTCAGATGCCTCAAAACCAATGATCTTGAACGTTAACGTGAAAAACAGCGGTGATGTTGATGGGGATGAAGTGGTACAGGTATATGTAAAAAATATTGCAGACAACGAGTTAAATAAGACCCTTCGTGCCTTCAAGAGAATCCACCTCAAAAAAGGGGAAGCTCAAGACATAAGCTTTGAACTGGGTCCGGAGACTTTCGCTTTCTACAATCCGGAATCAGGAGAAGTGGAACCAATATCAGGCGAATATTCGATTTTTGTAGGAGGTTCTTCCGAAAACACTAAGGAAATAAAAGTTAAGAAATAGCTTACATCCGAAATCAAGTCTTCGGTCACTCCTACAGTAGTTTATCTGCAATAAGACGTTCGTATCTTCCTCCGACTGGTTTATACCAAACCTGAACTCTATATTCATTTCGCGTTTCATGTTTGTTACCCTCAATCAAACTTGAATCCGGCTTCCGTTCCCCTCGCCGCGGAACTGCAACATAACGATAATTATAGCTTCCCTGCTTCAAGGGAAGCTCAAGCAGATAAGCTCCTTCTTTGTAATCATATCGCATACGCGAAGATTCATCGTGCAGATAGCAGGTAAACTCTCCATCCACATAAACGTCTGCACCCACAACCTCGGGAGTATCGAGACGGAAATGAACGGTTATATAGTCAGCACCTAAGTCCGAATCTGTGGAATTGTATTCTCTCACAAGGAATCGTCCCTGTTGGGTCTGGTCGTAGCTGTATTCCTTAGAAGCACGCTCTCGGTCGGGAGCAAGCCATGCATGATAGTTTCTGTTAAAAAATCGCATGGAATCCACATGCATGTCATCGTAACCGGCACGTACGGTTTCGAATCTGCGGTATTCATTACCTGCTTTGAATATTAACTCCGGTTGATGTGAGTAGACGATTTCCTTACCCTCCATACGGGAAGGAGTGTGCAGTGTTTTTTTGGATTCAGGTGCACTGTTTTGGGTTATATCAACACGAAGCATTGTATATGGATCTTCAATGACTACATTAGTAGGCACAATATCAAGTTCAAGTTGTTGCCATTCTGTATTAATACCTCTGTCAGTACTGGAAGAAACAGTACCCTTTACTCCAGCCACTTCCTCCGACAAAGAAAATCGAGCTTCCGCAATAGTCTCATCCGGATTTTCTCTCTCAAAAATCTGAACGATGTAGTTGCCAGAAAGCATCGGATTAATTTGCTCATTAGGGATAATGATGCGATAGTTTACATAGTGCACAAAAGTGTTTGAAGAAAAAGCCCAGTCATCTATATCTGCAATATTGAATCCATCAAGAAATTCGGAATCAAGCATTCCAGACGGTTTCCAATCTGATCCGCAATGTATAAGACGGTATTGAAGATCACTATAATCCTCACCCCATTCATCGAAATTCACAACAATTCTCTCATCGCTTCCTAAGCGTATAGATGGAGAGGCCATAAACTCACCTTCTTTCATCACTTTCATGGAGCGGATTGGTCCAACTACGGAATATGCTTCGAGCGACAGCAAGAACGACAGCAAGAAAATCAACGACTTTTTCACCAAACAATTATAAATTAAGTAATTTACATGTAAGAATATGCAAACATTTCTTTTGAGTGCAACCTTATGAAGGATTTTGTCTAAGCCATTCATGTGCGGTTAGCTCCAGTTCCTCGTACCAACGAGCACCAAAACGGCGTATCAAGGGGTCCTTAAGGAATTCGTATACGCGAACACCATTCTTTCTACCCAAAACTTCTGCACATCGGCATATCTTCCACCGATGGTAGTTGACCGCAGTCATCCCACCATAGTCTTTCAACCTTATTGGATAAAGGCTGCAACTTATTGGCTTGAAAAATTCGTCATGACCTTCACGGCGCAATTTTTCGAGTAAGCACAGGCACTTACCCCCAGGTGCATAGCAAGTGAATATACAATCCTTGCCATTTACGATACTTGTGACAAGATCTCCTTCCTCATCAATATACGATGCTCCCTGGTCGCAAGCCACTTCCTTGGCAGCCGGAGTCATATATGGCATAACCTTTGGAAGAAGCTTATTGAGACGCTCACTCTCATCTTCTGTCAGCGGGGCACCGGCATCCCCCTCTATGCAACATTCTCCAAGACAAGTATCAAGGTCACATTCGAAGTATCCTTCCACTACGTCGAGAGAAACCAGCGTATCGTTTATTTGGATCATAGCTTTTACAGGTTATCATTAATTGAAGATATTGGAGAGATGTTTCTCAAGATCTGTGCTGGTTATATTGGTTGTCAACACACCATCTTTAGCTATGGAAATATTTCCGGTCTCCTCACTGACCACAACACATAATGCATCGGAAGCCTGGCTCATTCCAAGAGCAGCGCGGTGCCTTAATCCCAAATGTTTCGGAAGATTCATGTCGTGGCTTACCGGGAGAATACAACCAACCGACACAATCCTACGACGTGCTATTATCATGGCACCGTCGTGGAGCGGAGAGTTCTTGAAAAAAATATTCTCTATAAGGCGAGTATTGATATCGGCATCAATAATATCACCGGTTTTTTCATAATCACCAAGCGGCACTTTACGTTGAAAACAGATAAGCGCACCGGTTTTCGACTTCGACATCGACAGACAGGCATAAACCACAGCCATGACAAGTCCATGATATATTTTAGTATCCTTGTCATTATGATGGAAAATCCTTTTTAATTGACTCAAATGTCCACGCGAACCAATTTCAATTAGAAAACGCTTGATCTGGTCTTGAAATAGAATTACGAGCACAATCAAACCGATACTCATAAATTTATCAAGGATGGTGCCGGTAAGCTTCATATCGAAGATTTCAGCCGCGACAACCCAAATCACAATAAAGAGCAGAACTCCATAGAAGAGGCTGATAGTGCCTGAGCTCTTCATCACTCTATATACATAAAAAAGAAGAGCTCCAACTATCAATATGTCGATAAGATCTTTTATTCCGAATGATATCATGGTCGGTGGTCTGTTGTGAATGGTCGGTAGTCTGTTGGTAGAAGAGATATCGTTTCACGGGTCTGGACTGCAGCCGCAACGTCGTGGACACGAAGAATTGAGGCTCCATGCAATAGTGCGAAAGTATTCAATGCTATGGTTCCTGGAAGCGTATCTTCCGGTTTGAGGCCAAGCGGTCGCCAAATCATTGATTTTCTGGAAACACCCACAAGGACAGGGAGTCCAATCCTGCAGACCTCGTCAAGAGAAGCGAGAAGCTGATAGTTTTGCAGCACATCCTTGGCAAATCCAAATCCTGGGTCTACAATTATGTCGCAGACACCCCGCTCCCGAAGCATCTTAATCCGTAGAGCAAGCTCCGTAATGACATCTGCAACAACATCATTATAATTTGCATGAGAAGCCATATCTGCAGGCACACCACGCATGTGGGTGATAATGTACGGGACTTTCATTTCAGCAACCGTGTCGAACATTGACTCATCGAGAGTTCCCCCGGAAATGTCATTTACGATATCAGCACCGGCTTCCACACATTTTCGGGCTACATCCGCTCGAAAAGTATCAACTGAAATCACAGCCTCACTCCATTCACTTCGCACTATATCAATTGCCATCTTAAGGCGATTCCATTCCGTTTTGGAATCAACCGGCTCTGACCCGGGACGGGTGCTACACGCCCCAATATCGACACAGTCTGCTCCTTCGTCACGAATTGTCCGGACACGTTCCAATATCCCCGCTTCATCCGAGACTCGACAGCCGGCATAGAATGAGTCGGAAGTGACATTTAATATACCCATAATCCATGGTCGACTGAAGTCTTTAAGACGTCCGCCAATATTGATAGTCTGGTCCAGATTTTGTTTCATGCCACAAAATTAACAAAATTTTGGCAGTTACGGAAATTTTTTGTAATTTTGCACCCAGATTTGCAATCGCTGACAAGAAGGATGCGAGAGTGGCATCTGCGAAAAGGATACTTGTTATGTTGCAAATAAATTTTAATCATTTAAACCACAATGGATTTAATCAAAGTAGTGGAGGAAGCTTTCGCAACTCCCAAAAAAGAAT
>CAYQXG010000103.1:0-9195 GCA_964421525.1 uncultured Sangeribacter sp.
TCCATTTGCATTCCCTTTCTATACCGATTCTGGAACGAATCACGTTTTTCTTCTCGCGTGTATCAACAACAGGTTTCAGGCAAACATACCTCATTCCACGCTCCTCAAGGTTATATGCCGTAGTGAGGAGCATGGCGGTCTTTGCCGACCCCATTGTACCATAACGAAAATATAATTTCCCAATTCTATTCATATCGCAAATTTACAACTCAAATGCCAATTTTCCAAACAAATCAGAGAAAAATATACTTGGCCTGAAAATATTCCCATACTGATAGAAATAACTATTGCGCAATCCAAAAATTAACGTTAACTTTGCACTTGATTTCTACAACTATAAAAAAATGAACGTATTCCACTCCCCTGCACCATTTGAGTTGGAATCAGGTGAAAAGATTGAATCACTTGATATTGCATATCACACGTATGGTCAATTAAACGAAAAGAAAGACAACGTGGTTTGGGTGTGCCATGCTCTGACTGCCAATAGCGATGTAGCAGACTGGTGGCCTCACACAGTGGAAAAAGGTTGCTTTCTTGATCCGGAAAAATGGTTTGTAGTTTGCGCTAACATCATCGGATCGTGCTATGGATCAACCGGTCCCATGTCGATCAATCCCACTACCGGTGAGCCTTACTACGACAAATTCCCCAAAGTTACAATACGTGACATGGTGAATGCGCATATTCTTCTTGCCGACTTTCTCGGAATTGACAGGATTCATTCGCTATATGGCTGTTCAGTTGGAGGCTTTCAAGCTATTGAATGGGCGGCAATGCAACCGGAGCGTTTTGACAACATAGTTTTTCTTGCAACTTCTCCTAAGGCCTCACCATGGACAATCGCATTAGACGAGACCCAACGAATGGCAATCTTCAGCGACAAGACTTACGGTGAAAAACGTCCGGATGCAGCAAGAGACGGCCTGGCTGCAGCCCGTGCAATCGGTCTACTCTCCTACAGAGGGCCATGGGGTTACAATTTGTCGCAACAAGACCCCCCGGCGGATGAACTTCCGAAGTCGCACCGTGCATGCACCTATCAGCAATATCAAGGTGAGAAACTATGCCGCCGTTTTGATGTATATTCTTATGTTGCCATTCTCGATGCATTCGACACCCACGACGTCGGCAGAGGTCGTGGAGGAGTCACCAACGTCCTTTCGCGAATCAAGGCACCGGTAAAGGTGATTGGAATCACAACCGATATTGTTTTCACTCCTGAAGAAATGAAGAAGCTGACCACAATGCTCCCAAATGCCAAATACTACGAACTCCAATCTGAATTCGGTCACGACGGCTTCCTCGTTGAACACGAGAAACTCAACGACATCATCCTCCATCACTAAGAAATGGTCCGATTTATCCGGCTCACATCTTATTGATTATCCTAAATATAAAAAATTATTATATCATTAAAGGGAATGATATTCAATAATGAAAAAAAGCATCCTTCGTCAGGATGCTTCTTTTATACTTCGAGAAATTATTCAGAGGGTTTTTAGGGATTCCGATACGTCGTGCTCAATTCGGTCGGCAAGGTTATCGCACTTTTCTTTCTCAAACTTCAATCCTGTGATATGTTCGTAAAGCTCGATGTAGCGATCACTTACTTCCTTGCAATAATCATCAGTCATCTCAGGCACTTGTTGACCTTCCTTACCCATAAAGCCGTTGGCAATAAGCCACTGACGAACGAATTCCTTGCTGAGCTGCTTCTGAGGAAGACCCTTCTCGAAAAGTTCTTTATAAGTGTCAGCATAAAAATAGCGGCTCGAGTCGGGAGTATGAATCTCATCTATTAGTATCACCTTTCCATCAAGAAGTCCGAATTCATATTTAGTGTCAACAAGGATCAGACCGCGCTCTGCAGCCATTTTAGAGCCGCGCTCGAAGATTTCAAGGGCATATTTCTCAACCTGCTCAAGCACCTCAGCGCTTACCAGACCTTGAGCGATTATCTCATCATGGGATATATTCAGGTCATGACCCTCATCAGCCTTTGTGGTGGGTGTCAGAATAGGATGTGGCAGCTTCTGATTTTCTTTCAAGCCTTCAGGCAGAGCCACACCACATATCTCACGAGCGCCTGCAGCATAGTCACGCCAAGCACTACCTGCAAGATAACCACGGACAATCATCTCAATCTTCAATGGCTGGCATTTCAATCCTACAGTCACCATCGGATCCGGAACAGTCACAAGCCAATTAGGCACAATGTCTTCTGTTGCTTTAAGGAAGTGTGCTGCAATCTGGTTGAGCACCTGACCCTTGAAAGGAATTCCCTTGGGAAGAATCACATCGAAAGCCGAAATGCGGTCGGTAGCAACCATAACAAGATATTTGTCGTCGATATCATACACGTCACGAACCTTACCGTGATATACAGATTTCTGACCCTTAAAGTTGAAATCAGTCTTTGTCAATGTCTGCATCTTATTTAATGATAAATGATAAATGATAAATGATGAATTATAAATGATCAATTATGCTTTTTGAGTTATATTTCGATCGAATTGCAACTGCCCTGATTGTGAGGAGCGCATTGAAAATTCACATCCGCAATAAGTCTGGTTGTAGAAGTTCATTTCGCGGATTATGGCAACACGGCGTTCGGAAAGGCCGCCTTTTCTCCAGTTCTGAGTCCAGAAGGTTACATCGTGCAGGTCGGCACATGCCTCGAGGCCTGCCTCCTCTATCTGCTCAAGACTCTTCCACCGGCTGGAAGCGAGTGTTGTGGTAATCACCTTGATGCCATGCTCATGGGCATACTCTGCTGTCTTGCGGAGACGCATTTTGAAACAATTCAGGCAACGTCCGCCTCTTTCCGGCTCATTCTCCAGACCTTTCACTCCACACAACCATCCCTCATGGTCATAGTCAGCATCCACAATCTCCAGACCGAGGCTTTCCGCATAGCGGGTGCATTCATTCTTGCGTTTCAAATATTCCTCAAGCGGATAAATGTTTGGATTGCAGTAATAGATCACAGGGGTTATGCCGTGCTGCAGAAGACATTCCACTATCGCGGATGAGCACGGGGCACAGCAAGTGTGCAGGAGAACTTTCCGCTCTCCCCCCGGCACAACCACTTCATAGCGACGCTTCATCAACGATTAACGATTAACTATCAATTCTAAATTATTCAAAATTCAAAATAGATTACATCGCGAATGCATTGAAACCTCCGTCTACCACAGCAACGGTGCCGGTTACGAAAGTTGATGCGTCTGATATAAGATATTGGATAGTTCCGCAAAGTTCCTCCGGTTTGCCGAACCGTTTGAACGGTGTCTGACGGATAACGTCAGCGCCACGCTCAGTAAGAGATCCATCCGGATTAGTGAGCAATGCCCGGTTCTGGTTGGTCAGGAAGAAGCCCGGAGCAATCGCATTGACTCGGATAGAAGGAGTAAACTTAGTAGCCACCTCATTTGCAAGAAAAGCTGTGAAATTACTGATACCGGCCTTGGCTGCTGCATAACCGCATACACGGGTCATTGGTCTGAATGCAGCCATCGACGAGAAGTTTACGATAGCTCCCTTGCCGGCTTTCACCATAGGCTTTAGAAAAACTTGTGTGGGAATTACAGTTCCTGTAAGATTGAGACCAAGAACTTTTTCAAATTCCTGCACCTTAAGATCGAAAAAATTACCGGATGGCGCAATGGTAGCACCAGGCATATTCCCTCCGGCAGCATTGAGCAGAGCATCAATCCTACCATATTTTTCAAGAATTTCCGCACAATTCTCTTCCACTTTCTCCACACTCATCACATCTGTAGTGAGAAATATGGCTTCTCCACCTTTCTCGCGTATTGTGTCTACAATCTTGTCACCTTCATCTTTACGGCGCCCCATGAGAACAACTTTTGCACCCTCAAGCGCAAGATATTCCCCAATGCAGGCGCCCAACACGCCAGTTCCACCGGTGATGACCACCACCTTATCTTTTACAGAAAAAAGTTCATTCATGACATGAAGTTTTTATTCATTTTAGATTTGATACAAAATTAGCAAAAATACCAGAAATTAACAAAATTCCTCTTGATTTTATGGAAGAAGTTTGTAAATAACCTTAAAAATTACTACCTTTGCGTTTTCAAACTCAACAACGAAAAAAAAGAATCTACAGGTATATGAGCGACAGAATTTATATTTTCGATACCACCCTTCGCGACGGCGAGCAAGTGCCCGGATGCCGTCTGAACACCCAGGAGAAGGTGGAAGTAGCAAAAAAACTCGAAGGTCTTGGCGTTGACATCATCGAAGCAGGTTTCCCGGTGTCAAGTCCCGGAGACTTCACTTCTGTAGTTGAAATCTCCAAGGCAGTGACATGGCCTACTATATGCGCCCTCACACGTGCTGTTGAATCTGACATAAAGATTGCAGCGGAAGCCTTGCGGTTTGCAAAGAGACCCCGAATCCACACCGGCATCGGCACATCACCCTATCATATCAAATATAAATTCAACTCCACTCCTGAAGAGATTCTCGAAAGAGCAATATCTTGCGTCAAATGCGCTAAGAAATATGTGGAAGATGTGCAATTCTACGCTGAAGATGCAGGCCGCACCGACAATGAATATCTCGCCAGGGTTGTAGAAGCTGTCATAAAGGCAGGTGCAACTGTAATCAATATCCCTGACACAACAGGCTATTGCCTTCCAAGTGAATTTGGAGAGAAGATCAAGTATCTCATGGAGCATGTCGACGGCATACACAATGTAGTGATTGCAACTCACTGCCACAACGACCTTGGAATGGCTACCGCCAACACAATATCCGGTCTCACAAACGGAGCACGACAGGCAGAGGTAACTATCAATGGAATCGGAGAACGTGCAGGAAACACTTCTCTTGAAGAAGTTGTCATGATATGCAAATCTCATTCAGAACTTGGATTAGACACAAACATAAACACAAAGAAAATCGCTTCAGTCAGCCGGATGGTGTCGAGCATGATGAACATGCCTGTTCAGCCAAATAAGGCAATCGTAGGCCGTAATGCTTTTGCTCATTCTTCAGGTATACATCAGGATGGTGTTTTGAAGAATAGAGAGAGCTATGAAATAATCGACCCGAAAGACGTTGGTATCGATGAGAATGCAATTGTGCTCACTGCGAGAAGCGGACGTGCTGCTCTCAAGCATCGTCTCGAGGTATATGGCGTTCACATGGAACAGGAAGCTCTTGATAAGTGCTATGCAGATTTCCTGAAGCTTGCCGACAAGAAGCGTGAAGTTACTGATGAAGACGTCCTGATGCTTGCCGGCAGCAAACACCGTACCGCACGCAACCGAATCAAGATTGACTATCTGCAGGTTTCGAGTGGAGTTGGAGTTCGCCCGGTAGCCAGTGTGGGTCTTGATATAGCGGGTGAGAAATTTGAGGCTTGCGCCACAGGCAACGGTCCGGTTGACGCTGCCATCACAGCCATTAAGAAAATCATTAGCCGCAAGATGCTTGTCAAGGAATTCCTGATCCAGGCGTTCGACAAAGGAAGCAACGACGTTGGTAAGGTGCACATGACAGTTGAATGCGACGGCGTTAACCATAATGGATTTGCAGCCAACAGCGATATTGTTGCCGCATCAGCGGAGGCTTTCCTTGATGCAGTCAACAAAGCCTAAGTAATAATGGTGAAAGATAATTGATTAAGATATGAAACTAAAGATTGCAGTATTACCCGGTGATGGTATCGGTCCAGAGATATCTCGAGTGGGTGTTGATGTAATGAAAACTGTGGCTCAAAAGTTTGGTCACGATTTCGAGTTTGATTATGGCCTTGCTGGCGCCGCTGCTATCAGGGCTACGGGAAATCCATTCCCTGACGAGACTTATGAGCTTTGCAAGGATTCCGATGCTGTGCTTTTCTCTGCAGTTGGCGATCCGGAATTTGATAATAACCCTGCAGCAAAGGTACGTCCGGAGCAAGGACTATTGGCTATGCGCAAAAAGCTCGGACTATTTGCCAACATTCGTCCGATCATGACTTTCCCGGGACTGCTTGACAAATCACCATTACGCGCAGATATTGTAAAAGATGCAGATTTCGTGTGCGTGCGCGAATTGACTGGAGGAATGTACTTCGGTGAGAAATTTGAGTCTGAAGATAAGGCTTATGACACAAATCTCTATACCCGTCCTGAAGTTGAACGCATATTGAAAGTAGCTTTCGAACTGGCAATGCGCCGCAATAAACATGTCACAGTTGTCGACAAGGCAAATGTGCTCGCCTCAAGCCGCCTATGGCGCAAGGTTGCACAAGATATGGAAAAGGAATGGCCGGAAGTGACTACTGACTATATGTATGTCGACAATGCTGCCATGAGAATGATTCAAGATCCCAGGTTCTTTGATGTCATGGTAACAGAAAACACCTTTGGCGACATATTGACCGACGAAGCAAGCGTAATAAGCGGTTCCATGGGATTGCTGCCTTCTTCATCTATAGGAGAGAGCACACCGGTTTTCGAACCAATTCACGGCTCTTGGCCTCAGGCAACCGGCCTTGACATTGCCAATCCTCTGGCACAGGTGCTTTCAGTAGCTATGCTGCTTGAGCATTTTGGCTTGGAAAAAGAAGGAGCTGCAGTCAGAAGTGCCGTGATGGCATCGCTAAAGGCCGGAGTTGTCACTCCTGACCTTGGTGAAGGAGGGAAATCAGAGTATGGTACACAAGCAGTAGGCAAGTGGCTTTGTCAGTTTATTTCTTCATCCGAAGCCTGAAATAAAGTATCATATAGATAATAAGAAGCACTGCAAGAACAGATGCTATTATGGTCAGGGAAAGATTATTTCCCTGACTTTTTTTAGTTGTCTTTTCATGCGTTTTATGTGAGATATCAGACAGAGTGGAAGAATTTTCCAAAATATCCCTTATCTTGATTTCCCTGTCGATCGAGACTTTTTTAAGACTGTCGATATCGCGTGATAGAGAAATATAGTTCTCCATTGCATCATAACAAGTTTCCCTATCCCCAATAGCTTTTGCAGCTTCAGAAAGCATAAAATAGCACTTTCTGCGTTGGTAGATAGATATGTCGTCACTCTTCAATGTTTTCTTTAATGCAGGAACAGCTTTTGCATAGTCTTTTGTTGCCATATAATAATATGAACCGACATAGCCATTCTTGTCGACAGTAGCCTTTATATCAGGATCTCTATGATAGAGCGACATAACGCTGTCATATATCTCCTCTACTTCCTCGCGGTTCAAAGCCCGATAATTACTAAGCATCCTTCTGTAGGAAATAAATTTGCTTATATCGTAAGAACGGAATTTTCTATTCTTCTTTTTATACATCTGCTGTAGCAGATCGGTGATTTCAATGAGTTTCCTATCATATTGGATTGCTTTTTCTCCATCTTCATTAAGTCGGGAATAAATAATTGCACTGGCGGTATACAACTGATTCTTCAATGGATAATCGCTTGATGGCAATTCATCTATGATAGTTGCATATTTATCAAGGATTTCCTTAAAAAGTGCACCGTCGGAATCAACGCCCAGATATTGAATTATCTGAAATAGCAAAGCAATCTGTCGGTATTTATTATCAGAAGCCAAATTATAAGTATGGTTAATACTGTCGAGAAGCATATTCTCAAATTCCTTTCTGCCCGGATTGGCTGCCTTGACAGTGATATACTGATTCAAAATAAACGTTTTGGTGGAAGCACGTGCATCTTCGTTTGGAATTTCTTCTGCCAGCCCGACAAGTTGATGGATTACAGAATCATTATATTGATAGAAAACCGCCAGATTCCTCAACATGTCCATCTGCGTACTTAAATCAGCAGCTCTCCCCGCCGTCTCGTAGAGCTGCCAACCATATTTCTTCTGATGTTCTCTGTCTGAAAGATCGAAAAGATTGTAAAGAATGCGCACACTGTCGCGAGCATTTGTTGTACTTTCCAACCTCTTGGAATATTTTTCGATGAGGGCTCTCTTGCCGGCTCCATTATTCGCCGATAATGAAATGGCGCTTGTGAATACTAACAATAATATGAAAATAAATCCGAATTTTTTCATCTCTCTGCTCTCATAGGATTATTAAGAAAATCATTATAGGCAAGTTCTATGCCTTCTCGAAGCTCAGTCTTATAGCTCCACCCCAAATGCTTGGCCTTGCTCACATCGAGCAATTTCCGAGGAGTTCCATTAGGACGGCTGGTATCCCACAAGATCCTGCCTTCGAAACCTATTATTTCTGCCACCAACTCCGTCAGATCCTTAATTGATATTTCTTTTCCGGTGCCTGCATTGACTGTTTCGTCGCCCGAATAATTGTTCATAAGGAATACACACAGTTCGGCAAGGTCGTCAACATAAAGGAACTCACGCAATGGACTTCCATCACCCCAACAGGTCACTTCATCAAGGCCTTGCTCCTTTGCTTCGTGAAATCGCCTTATAAGAGCCGGAAGAACATGTGAATGTTCAGGATGATAATTATCGTTGGGCCCGTAAAGATTCGTCGGCATCACCGATATATAGTCTGTACCATATTGCTTGTTGAGATATTCACAATATTTGAGTCCCGATATCTTTGCAAGAGCATAAGCCTCGTTTGTTTTCTCCAGTTCCGATGTCAGAAGACAACTTTCCGGCATCGGTTGGGGTGCCATACGAGGATAGATGCATGAACTTCCAAGGAACTCAAGTTTCTTGCAACCATTTTTCCACGCAGCATGAATAACGTTCATTTCAAGCATCATGTTATCATACATAAAATCGGCAAGAGCTGACTGATTGGCAATTATGCCTCCAACTTTTGCAGCTGCAAGAAATACGTATTCAGGTTTTTCCGACTCAAAAAAAGCATTTACAGCACGTTGGTCAATCAGATCAAGCTCTGCATGAGTACGGGTTATGATATTGGTGTAGCCTTCACGTTTAAGCTGGCGAAGAATCGCTGATCCTACCATTCCTCTATGTCCGGCAACGTATATCTTTGAATCTTTATCCATTGCTATATTCATTCTAAAAGAATGTGCAAATTTAGTGTATTTTGTCCGACAGTACAAATTATTGCCAATAAAAGAATGTGAACATTACCTTTCAAAAACATTGCAAAATTATTACATAAAATAACACAGGCTTCATGTGGAAGCCTGTGTTACACTAACGGACTATAAGACCCCGTCTCATAAGATTTGAGAGGCCCCGGGGAAGCTGGGTTGGGATGA